>NZ_JAVIJF010000030.1:0-81199 GCF_033977145.1 Mesorhizobium montanum
GGCAGCATAGCCCGTTCCCGCGCAAGGTCCGCGCAAGACTGGCCGCCTAGTCTTGTGCGTAGATGCCCGGGAGATTCCCATGGAACCCGTAAACCTTTTTGATCTCGCCACACGGCAGTCGCAATGGCTGGCCGTGCGCCAGTCGGCGATTGCCTCCAACATCGCCAATGCCAACACGCCAGGCTATACGGCCAATGATGTCGAGCCGTTCGAAAAGGTCCTCGATCGGACCGCGGTGACGCTTGCGGCCACGCAGGCAGGTCACCTTGGCGCCGAAACGGCCAATGCCGGCTTCAACGTCAAGCCGCAGGACCCCAACGGCGCGATCATGCCGTCGAAGAACACCGTGGTTGTCGAGCAGGAGTTGATGAAGGCCGGCGACGTCCGCCGCTCCTTCGAGCTCAACACGGCGATCGTCAAGGCGTTCCATTCGATGATGACCATGGTGGTGAAGAGCTGACCATGGACGCGCTGACAGCAGCCCTCAAAGTCGCGGCCTCCGGCCTAGGCGCCCAGTCGGAACGCCTGCGTGTGGTCTCGGAAAACCTCGCCAACGCCCAGTCGACCGGCAACACGCCCGGCGCCGATCCCTATCGGCGCAAGACGATCACCTTCCAGTCCGAGGTCGACCGCGCAAGCGGCGGCTCGCTGGTGGAAGTCAGCTCGATCTCTCGCGATCCCTCCGACTTCCCGATCGAATTCCAGCCCGGCAACGAAGCCGCCGACGCCAAAGGGTACGTCAAGATGCCAAACGTCAACACGTTGGTTGAAATGGCCGACATGAGCGAGGCGAACCGCTCCTATGAGGCCAACCTGCAGGTCATCAAGCAGGCTCGCGATCTGATTTCCATGACCATCGACCTGATGAGGAACCAGTAAATGATCGGCGGTATCGGGGCACTACAGTTCAAACCGGCAATCGACGGCGCCGACTCAGCCGCGCCCGGCCTTCTTCAAGGCGGTGTCGGGACACCAGCCGGTGAAAGCGTCGGCAGCAGCTTCGCCGAAGTCCTCAGCCATGCCGCGACGAAGACGGTCAAGACGCTGCAGGGCGCCGAACAGATGTCGATACAGGCCCTCAAGGGCGATGCCGACACGCGTCAGGTTGTCGATGCGGTGCTGAGCGCCCAGCAGGCGCTGCAGACCACAATCGCGATCCGCGACAAGGTCGTCTCGGCCTACCTCGAAATCAGCCGCATGAGTATCTAGCATCATGAAAGCACTTGCCATCGCCGCCACCGGCATGAATGCCCAGCAGACCAACCTGGAAGTTATCGCCAACAACATCGCCAACATCAACACCACCGGCTACAAGCGGGCGCGGGCCGAATTCTCCGACCTGCTCTACCAGGTCGACCGCACCCAGGGCGTGCCCAACCGGTCCAACACCTCGCTGGTGCCGGAAGGCGTCTCGATCGGCCTTGGCGTCAAGACGACGGCGGTGCGCAACGTCCACACCCAGGGCGAACTGACCAGCACCGGCAACAGCTTCGACCTGGCGTTGACCGGTAGGGGCTGGTTCCAGATCGAGGGCGCCGACGGCGGCACACTCTACAGCCGCGCCGGCGCCTTCAACACCAATGCCACCGGCCAGCTTGTGACGGTGGACGGCGCCAACGTCATCCCGGCCATCACGGTGCCGACCGACGCCGTCGAGGTGATCGTCAACAAGACCGGCCAGGTCTTTGCTCGCTTGGACGGTCAAACCAACCTCCAGCTTCTCGGCCAGCTCCAGATCGCCAACTTCGCCAACGAGGCTGGCCTGGCGCCGCTCGGCGACAATTTGTTCCAGGAAACGGCTGCCTCTGGCACGGCCAATGTCGGCGTTCCCGGCGATCCAGGCTTCGCCACCATCCAGCAGGGCTATCTGGAATCCTCCAACGTCGATCCGGTCAAGGAAATCACCGAGCTGATCTCGGCGCAGCGCGCCTACGAAATGAACTCCAAGGTCATCCAGGCAGCCGACGACATGGCCTCGGTGGTCTCCAAGAACATCAGGTAACGGATGATGGCCGGGCCGATCTCCCGCGCACTCCGTCGCGCCGCGCTGGCCACCGTCCTGGTGGCCGCAGGCATGCCGGCGTTCGCGCAGGACACGACCGGCCAGTCGGCTACGCAGATCGCCGCCGGCCAGGCCGTCGGCGAGGCCGTGCTGATCCCCAACCGGGTCATCTATCCCGGCGAGATAATCGAGCCCGCCTCGCTCAAGCAGGTGACGCTCATCCCCGGCAAGCACAAACCGGACGGCATGGCGACGCGCTCGGAGGAACTCCAGGGCAAGGTTGCCAAGCGCACGCTTCTGCCGGGACGCTACATTCCGGCCACGGCCATCCGCGACGCCTGGCTGGTCGCACAGGGCGCTTCCGTGCAGGTCTATTTCACCGCCGGCGCGCTGACCATCTCCGCGGCCGGCGTCACGCTGGAGCCAGGCGCCGCCGGCGACCAGATCAAGATCCGCAACATCGATAGCGGCAAGATCATCTCCGGCACGGTGATGACCGACGGCACCATCAAGGTCGGCGCTTCGTGATGCGCGCCTTTGTTCTGCTGCTGAGCACGGCCATCTGCCTTCAGCCGGCACTGGCGGACGGGCTGACGCCCAAGGCCAAGCGCGAGCTGGCGCAGAAAAACGGCGGCGTCTACGACGATCCGGAGTACGATCCGGCCACCACCCAGCGCATGTTTCGGGTCTCGACGGGGCCAAGCACGCTGCCGCCCGGCCAGGTCGCCGCGCGCATCAAGGACATCGCTCAGCTGCAGAGCGCGCGCGACAACCAGCTCGTCGGCTACGGCCTGGTCATCGGCCTTGCCGGCACTGGCGACAGTCTGCGCAACTCGCCGTTCACCGAGCAGTCGATCCGCGCCATGCTGGAGAATCTCGGCATCGCCACCGAAGGCGGCAGCGCGCGCGCCAAGAACGTGGCCGCCGTCATCGTCACCGCCAACATGCCGCCCTTCGTCCAGTCGGGCAGCCGCATCGACATCGACGTCTCCTCGATGGGCGACGCCACCTCGCTTGCCGGCGGCACGCTGGTGATGACGCCGCTGAAGGCGGCAGACGGCGAGATCTATGCCGTCGGGCAAGGCTCCGTGATCGTCGGCGGTTTCACCGCCCAGGGCCAGGCAGAGAAGTTGACGCAGGGCGTTCCGACGGCCGGCCGTGTGCCCAACGGCGCCATCGTCGAGCGCTCGGTGCCGGCCGAGTTCGACGACCAAGGGGTGTTGACGCTGCAACTGCGCAATCCCGATTTTTCCACCGCCATCCACATCGCCGACGCCATCAACGACTACACCTCGCAGCGCTTCGGCATGCGGGTCGCCGCCGAGCGCGATGCGCGCACCGTGCAGATCAGGCGGCCGAAGAATGTCTCCGCCGCGCGTTTCTATGCCGAGATCGAAAATCTGGTCGTCGAGTCGGATGCCCCTGCCCGCGTCGTCATCGACGAGCGTACCGGCACCATCGTCATCGGCAGCAACGTCAGGATCTCGCGCGTGGCGATCAGCCACGGCACGCTTACGGTGCGCATCACCGAAGCGCCGAAAGTTGTCCAGCCGGAACCCTTCTCCAGGGGCGAGACCGCGGTCGAGCCGTTCACCGCCATTGAAGCGAGCCGGCCCGACGCGCGCGTCGCCGTGCTCGACGGTCCCGATCTCGAAACGCTTGTCTCCGGCCTCAATCGCCTCGGCGTAAAGCCCGACGGCATCATCGCCATCCTGCAAGGCATCAAATCGGCCGGCGCCTTGCAGGCCGACCTTGTTCTCCAATAGGCATGCCGATGATCGAGCTTCTCTCCTCGAGGATGCACCGCCCTCTCATGATGATCGCCGCCGCGGCAGCGGCCGCGCTTCTTGGCAGCGCTTCTGTCGGCGCGGAGGAGGTTCGTCAGGTTCTACCCGGCGGACAGGCGCCGCTCCAGCCGGCCCAACTCACGCGCGAGCAGGAGCCGGCCCAGCCGGCCGCACTCGCAGGCGGGAAGGCGCCTGACGAAAGCGAGATCCAGCGCTTCTGCTCCAACATCGCGGACGCCGCACGCGACCGTCGTTACGCGCTTCAGGCCGAGGAACTGAAGCAGCTGCAGGCCGGCATCGACGCGCGCATGAAGGCGCTGGAGGCGAAGCGGGCCGAATATGAAGAATGGCTGAAGCGCCGCGAAGTGTTCCTGGCGCGCGCCGAGGACGGCGTCGTCAAGATCTATGCCGGCATGAAACCCGACGCCGCCGCCGAACGGTTGGCGATGGTCAATGCCGAACTCGCGGCGGCCATCCTGATGAAGCTCGATTCACGCAAGGCCGGCGTCATCTTGAACGAAATGGACCAGAAGGCGGCGGCGACGCTCACCGGCATCATGGCCAGCGCGGCGCGAAGGGTTGATCCGTCATGAAGTTGAAGCTCTTTGTCCTCGTCGCGGTTGCGGCGTTGTCCGGCTGCGGCACCAATTTCAAGGAGATCGGCCGGGAGCCGGCCTTGTCGCCGGTCGGTTCCGGTATCGGCGACGGTGCCTCCGGTCCTTACAGCTATCCCGAGCCACCGGCGGCGCGGCCGAAGAAATTTTCGCTGTGGGACGATCGCCAGAGCCGGCTCTTCACCGATCCCCGCGCCTTGCGCGCCGGCGACATACTGACCGTCAACATCAAGCTCAACGACAGAGCCAATTTCAAGAACCAGAACGATCGCAGCCGCACCGCCGCGCGTAAGCTCGGCTACGACGTCAATCTCGGCTGGGAAAAGGCGAGCACCAGCGGCAAGGGCGACGCCGGCTTGAGCTCCAGCACCGAGACCAATGCCGACGGCGAGATCAAGCGCTCGGAAGACATCGCCCTCAATGTCGCCGCCGTCGTCACCGATGTGCTGCCCAACGGCAACCTGCTGATCAGGGGTTCGCAGGAAGTGCGCGTCAATTACGAGCTTCGGGTGCTGACCATCGCCGGCATGGTGCGTCCCTCCGACATCGGCGCGGAGAATACCATCCCCTACGAGCGCATCGCCGAGGCGCGCATCTCCTATGGCGGCCGTGGCCGCGTGAGCGAGGTCCAGCAGCCGGCCTATGGCCAGCAGGTGCTCGACCAGGTTCTTCCTTTCTAGGGCCCGGAGAGCGCTGCCGTGGCCAATGTCGAGCAGGTTCAGCCCAAGAAGGGACCTTCCGTGGTGATCCAGCTCGCCATGTTGCTGGTCATGACGGGTGCGGCCGTCGGCATGGGCTGGGTTTCCGGCGGCTATCTCAAGCAGGGCGAAACGCCGGCCCCCGTGCCCGCGGCGCCGCAGAATGCCGGCACGGCGGAGAAGCCCGCCGAAGCCGGCAAGTCGGCCGCTGGGCCGACGCTGGTTCAGCTGGCGCCGATCACCACCAATCTCGCCTCGCCGTCGGAAGTCTGGATCCGGCTGGAGGCATCGCTGCTCTACGATGGCCCTCAGGCGCCGGAAATGACCGAGCAGATCCATCAGGATCTGCTCGCTTACGTGCGCACGCTCAAGCTGCATCAGATCGAAGGCGCCAGCGGCTACCAACATCTCAAGGCCGATCTCGAGGAGCGCGCGGCGCTGCGCAGCGGCGGCCACGTCAAACAGGTTCTGGTCAGGACGATGCTGCTCGAATGAGAAAATTCCTCATAGCCACGGCGCTCGTCGTCGTCACCACTTCCGTCGCCGCTGCCCAGCAGCTCGATCTCGGCGGCATCGGCAAGGCCGACGGCACGACCGTTGGCTATCTGATCCAGATGTTCGGCCTGCTCACCGTGCTTTCGGTGGCGCCGGGCCTGCTGATCATGGTGACGAGCTTCACCCGCTTCGTCATCGCCTTCTCGATCCTGCGCGCCGGCATCGGCCTTCAGTCGACGCCGGCAAACCTGATCCTGATCTCGCTGTCGCTGTTCATGACCTTCTATGTCATGGCGCCGACCTTCGACCAGGCCTGGAACACCGGCGTGAAGCCTTTGATGGACAACCGGATTACGCAGGCCGAGGCCTTCGAGAAGATTTCCGGCCCGTTCCGCGACTTCATGCTGCACAATGTGCGCGACAAGGATTTCGACCTCTTTGCCGATCTCGCCAGGGAGCGCGGCCAGACCGTCTCGCGCGAGACCGTCGACCTGCGCATCCTGGTGCCGGCCTTCATGATCTCGGAAATCCGCCGTGGCTTCGAGATCGGCTTCCTTATCGTTTTGCCGTTCCTCGTCATCGACCTCATCGTCGCCACCGTCACCATGGCCATGGGCATGATGATGCTGCCGCCGACGGTGGTGTCGCTGCCGTTCAAGATCCTGTTCTTCGTGCTGATCGACGGTTGGAACCTTCTGGTCGGCAGCCTGGTGCGCTCCTTCACCTGACGCGGCAGCGGGTTGGCACCGCATACTGGCTCGAATTTTACCCAATATATTTTCGATTAACCCTGCGATTTAGCTCTTTGGTAGGGACTGGTCTGCATATTGCTCGCAGATGGCGGGTGATCGGGTTTCAGAGATCATTGGCATGATGCCGCACCGTCATACCGGACATGCCGGTATGTCAAAAAAATCCGTGTAAAAACAAGGTACGAGTACCCATGGCCAGTATCATGACCAACGCCTCGGCGCTGACCGCGCTGCAGAGCTTGAACGCCACCCAGAAGAACCTCGACACCACCCAGGCCCGCATCTCGACGGGCTATCGCGTCTCCCAGGCTTCCGACAACGCCGCTTACTGGTCGATCGCCACCACGATGCGCTCCGACAACCAGGCCATGTCCACCGTTTCGGACGCGCTCGGCCTCGGCGCCTCCAAGGTCGACACCGCTTACACCGGCATGGACAGCGCGATCAGCACCATCAATCAGATTCAGCAGAAGCTGACCGCATCCTTCGGCCAGACGGATGCTTCCAAGGAAAAGACCCAGGTTGAAATCAAGGCTCTTCAGGACCAGTTGAAGGCCTATGCCGATGGCGCCACCTTCTCCGGCACCAACATGCTCTCGGTCAACAGCGGCGCCACCGCCACGACCGCAGCCGACGTCAAGATCGTTTCGGCCTTCAACCGCAGCGCCGCTGGCGCGGTTTCGATCTCGACGATCGACGTCAACGTGGAAAGCATCAAGCTGTACGAGGCCGGCACCGCTGCGGGCGTGACCAAGGGTATCCTCGACGCCGACCGCCTCGGCTCGAGCGGCGCCGTCACCGCGACCGCCTCGAACCCGACCCTGGGCGCCGCTGCGGCGGGCACCGACACTTATTCGGTCGCCACCCTGAAGATCTTCTCGGGCACCACCGCTGCCAGCGACACCCAGATCCAGCAGATGATGAACGTCGTCGACGCCGCACTCAAGGGCATGACGACCGCCGCCACCAAGCTCGGCGCCGCCAAGAGCTCCATCGACCTGCAGAAGACCTTCACGTCGAGCCTGATGGACTCCATCGATCGCGGCGTCGGCCAGCTCGTCGATGCCGACATGAACAAGGAATCGACCCGCCTTCAGGCGCTGCAGGTCCAGCAGCAGCTCGGCGTCCAGGCGCTGTCGATCGCCAACGGCTCGTCGCAGTCGATCCTGTCGCTCTTCCGCGGCTGATCGCTCTACACTGACTAGGCTAAAGCATCGGGCCGCGCCAAAAGCGCGGCCCGATTTGCGTTTGCTCAAGGCTCGCGCAATCCTCGTTCCTTAACCTCTCGAAAGCCTACTTTTAACAGGCCATTAACCATATCGCGCTAGGTATGGTTAACCAATGACTTAGGTTGTCGAATCGGCCCGACCGGCACGATCGCAACCGATGGGCAGGTCGAAACCCGGCCTGTGTGGCATGCCGGCTTTTGAGAAGGAGCGAGTTTCTTGGCGAGCATCATGACGAACGCTGCGGCGTTGACTGCACTTCAAAGCCTCAACGCCACCAACAAGTCGCTCGAGCAGACGCAGGCCCGGATCTCGACCGGCTACCGGGTCTCCCAGGCCGCCGACAACGCTGCCTACTGGTCGATCGCCACGACGATGCGCTCCGACAACCAGGCGCTCTCGACCGTGCAGGATGCGCTCGGTCTCGGCGCCTCGAAGGTCGACACCGCTTACACCGGCATGAACAACGTCCTTTCGACGATCGGCCAGCTCAAGACCAAGCTGCTGTCGAGCGTCGGCCAGTCGGATGCCAACAAGGCAAAGACGCAGACCGAAATCACCTCGCTGCAGGCGCAGATGAAGTCCTTCGCCGATGCCGCCACCTTCTCCGGCTCGAATTTCCTATCGGTGACGTCCAAACAGGTCGCGGCCGCCAATGACGGCGTCCAGCCCGACGCCAAGATCGTTTCCTCGTTCAACCGCTCTTCGTCCGGAGCCATTTCGCTCGGGACGATCGACATCAATGTCGAGAGCACCAAGCTGTTCGATTCGGGGCTTGCCACCGACGTCAAGAACCAGGGCATCCTCGATCGCCAGACTTCGATCTATTCGACAGCTGCGGACCAGTCCGCCTACGATACGGCCTATGCTGCTTCGATCGCCACCGGCAACACCGACATCGCCGCCAACACCGCAGGCCAGGCCGCTGTGACGGGCACGCCCGTAAAGATCGACAACGTATCCGCCTTCAATCTCGACATCACGGCATCGGGCGTGACCGACGACATCATCACGCAGATGGTCACCAAGATCGACAAGGTCATGAGTCAGCTCACCGACTCCGCCACCATCCTCGGCGCCGCCAAGAGCTCGATCGACCTGCAGAAGACCTTCACGCAGAGTCTGATGGACTCCATCGATCGCGGCGTCGGTCAGCTCGTCGATGCCGACATGAACAAGGAATCGACCCGCCTCCAGGCCCTGCAGGTTCAGCAGCAGCTCGGCATCCAGTCCCTGTCGATCGCCAACAGCTCCTCGCAGTCGATCCTGTCGCTGTTCAAGAACGGCTAAGCCGCTCGATCACACCCCGACCGATAGAAGGCCGCGTCTGAAGCGCGGCCTTTTTCGTTGCCCCGAGAGAAATCACACGATCGGCACTTTGCTCGCT
Source organism: Mesorhizobium montanum (assembly GCF_033977145.1). Lineage (NCBI taxonomy): Bacteria > Pseudomonadati > Pseudomonadota > Alphaproteobacteria > Hyphomicrobiales > Phyllobacteriaceae > Mesorhizobium > Mesorhizobium montanum. The sequence continues at coordinate 8,962 of NZ_JAVIJF010000030.1, forward strand.
CTTCGGCAGCACGCCTATCATCCTCGCACAAGCTTCGCGGTCTAGTCTTCCGGCGGACAGTCGTGCTGGGAGCCGTTGAATCGTGCCGGAACAGATCCAGAGCATCATCGCGAATTTAAAGAGCTTCGGCGTGAGGCGTCTGGCGCTCATGGGCGGCATCGCGGCCCTCGTCATGGCCGTCATCGGCATCGCCTCTGTCTATCTCAACCGCCCGGCCTATGAGACGCTCTATGTCGGCCTCGAGCGCTCCGACGTCAACCAGATCGGCCTGGTGCTCGCCGATGCCGGCGTCGGCTTCGATGTCGGCTCCGACGGAACCTCCGTGCTGGTGCCGGCAGGCACCACCGCGCAGGCGCGCATGCTGCTTGCCGAGAAGGGCCTGCCGACCAGCGCCAATGCCGGCTACGAGCTGTTCGACAATGTCGGCTCGCTCGGCCTCACCTCCTTCATGCAGCAGATCACCCGCGTGCGCGCGCTGGAAGGCGAGATCGCGCGCACCATCCAGTCGATTTCCGGCGTCAAGGCGGCTCGCGTCCACATCGTCATGTCCGAGCGCGCCAATTTCCGCCGCGACGAGCAGCAGCCTTCCGCCTCGGTGGTCATCCGCTACGCCGGTAGCGACGCCGAGAAGAGCGCCATGTCGATCCGCCATCTGGTCGCCGCGGCCGTTCCCGGCCTCTCGGCCGACAAGGTCACCGTGCTCGATTCCAACGGCAACCTGCTGGCCGCCGGCGACGACCCCTCCAACACCAGCGCCGCCCGCACGCTCGGCGTCGAGCAAACGGTCGAAGCGCAGATTGGCGACAACATCCGCCGCGCGCTTACCCCTTATCTCGGCCCCGACAATTTCCGCGCCAGCGTCAAGGCCGACGTCAACACCGACACCCGCCAGACCGAGGAGACGATCTTCGATCCGAACTCGCGCGTCGAGCGTTCGGTGCAATCGGTGAAGACCAACGAGGCCAGCAACCAGAAGCAGGCCTCGACCCCGGCCAGCGTCGAGCAGAACCTGCCGGAGACGCAGACGACCACCACCGAGGGACCGCAATCCACCTCGCAGAACGACCGCAAGGAAGAGATCACCAACTACGAGATCAACTCCAAGAAGATCGCCACCGTCTCCAACGGCTACACCGTCAACAAGATGTCGATCGCGGTCGTCGTCAACCAGGATCGCCTGAAGACCATCCTCGGCAAGGACGCCACGCCGGACCAGATCGCCAAGCGCGTCGCCGACATCCAGAAGATGGTGGCCTCGGCCACCGGCTTCGACGACAAGCGTGGCGATGTCATCGACGTGTCGGCGGTCGAGTTCATCAACGGCCTGGACGGCGAGCCGATCGATCAGCCGGGCATCCTCGCCTCGATCGGCACCTATACCGGCACGCTGATCAATGCCGGCGCCTTCATCGTTGTCGTCTTCCTGGTGGCCTTCTTCGGCCTGAAGCCGATGGCCGCCGCGCTGACGCCATCGGCGAAGCCCCCGGCCATCGCCGGCCCAAGCTTCGACGACGTGCAGCGCTCACTGCCGATGCCCGACGCGCCGGTCGCCGCGATCACCGCCGAAACCCCGGCCGGCGCCCTGTCCGGCGCGCGCGCCGGCGCAACCCCGCTCGACGATCTGCGCCAGAAAATCCGTCCGGCGCCGCAGGACCGGCTTGCCCGCATGGTCGACCTCAATGAGGAGCGCACGGCGCAGATTCTGCGCAAATGGGCGGCCGCCCCGGAAGCCGTGGGTTAGGCCATGGCCTCGGCAGCCCTCTTCGATCTCCTGCCCGATTTTGGTTCGCGGACGCCGCACGCCAACCAGGCGCCAACAGCCGGCGACGCCGGGCATATACCGGCCGCGCCGGCGCCGCAGGCCGATATCGGCGCGCTGATCGCCGAGGCTGTGGCCGACGCGGAGGCAGCGCTCGAGGCGCGCCTTGCGTTCGCCCATCAGGCGGCGCTCGACGGCGAGCGCCAGGCCAACGACGATGCGGCGAAAGCATTCCTTGAGAGCTTCGGCGGCGATCTCGGCACTGCTGTCGCCACGCGGATCGACGCCATGGAACAGCGCGTTGCCGAGCTTGCCGGCGCGACCGTCGCCCGCATCGTCGGCAGCCTTTTCAGCGACGACCTGCAGCAACGTTCGCTCCAGGCCCTTTCGCGCGCCATCAGCGCGGCGGTCGCCGACAGTGAGGCCGTGCGCATCGGTGTTCGGGGACCGCTCTCTTTGTTCGAACCGCTGCAGGCGGCGCTCGGACCCCGTGCCGCCAATCTCGACTTCACCGAGGCGCCGGGCTTCGACCTGACCGTCACCATTCACGGAACGGTGTTCGAGACGCGTATCGCCGAGTGGTCGGCGTCCTTGTCGGAGGTTCTGTCATGAGCGCCATCGACCATGCCGAGCCGCCCCACGAGATCATCATCGTCAAGCGCAATCACGACGGTCATGACGATGGCCACCATGGCGGCGTGTGGAAGATCGCCTTCGCCGACTTCATGACGGCGATGATGTGCTTTTTCCTCGTCATGTGGCTGATCAACGCCGCCAACGAGCAGACCAAGGCGGCCGTCGCCAGCTACTTCAATCCGGTCGAGCTGATCGATCGCAATTCCAGCCGCAAGGGCCTGGAGGATCTCGGAGACGGCCCGAGCAAGGTCGGCCTGACCTCCAACAACCCGCAGGACGGCGCGACCAAGGCGGGCGATGACGGCAAGGGCGGCGCCGGCTCCTCCGAACGCCGGCAGACCAAGCAAGGGGCGCAGGACGCCCAGCTCTCCGATGAAAAGCTGTTTGCCGATCCCTATGCGGTGCTGGCGGAGATCGCCGCAGATACGGGCGTGATGCAGAACGTCAGCGCCAAGGGCGAAGGCGGCGCACAGGCGGCAGGTCCGGCGACCGGTGCCTCCGGCGGCGAATCCTATCGCGATCCGTTCGCGCCGGATTTCTGGTCGCAGCAAGTGGCGGCGCCTGGTGCCGAGGCCACCGCCGAACGCGCCAGGATCGAAGGCGATCCGGCCAAGCCAGGCGAGAAGGTCGCGACAGTCGCGGTGCCGAAGGTGAAGGCCGTTCCGGCTGCTCCTCCGCTGACGGCCGCGCCGCTCGAGCCGCTGGCAACGCCGGAAAAGACCGACACCAAGAGCGGGCAAAAAGCCGCGCAAGGCGAGGCTGAGAAGCCGGCGAGCCAAGGGAACAAGAGCGAGAAAGCACAGGGCGGGAGAGCCGAAGCCGACAAGCGCGAGGCTGCGGCCGGCGACGCCAAAGTCGAAGCGGCGAAGGCGGAAAAGACTGGGCCGGAGCAGGCCGCCGAGAAGGGCGACAAGGCGCCGAGCAAAGCCGCCCTCCAGCAAGCGGCCGAGATCAAGAAGGAACTCGCCAAGGCATTCCTGCCGGGCGAAAAGCTCGCCGACGGCGTCTCGGTCGAGGCCAGCGACAAGGGCGTCGTCATTTCGATCACCGATCAGCTCGATTTCGGCATGTTCGAGATCGGCTCGGCCATGCCGCGCCGCGAGTTGGTGCTGGCGATGGAGAAGATCGGCCGCATCATCAACGAGAAGAAGGGCACCATCACCATCAGCGGCCACACCGACGCGCGGCCGTTCCGCAGCGACACCTACGACAATTGGCGGCTGTCCACCGCGCGCGCCCATTCGGCCTACTACATGCTGGTGCGCGGCGGCGTCGACGAAAGCCGCATCACCGAGGTCGCGGGCTTCGCCGACCGGCAGCCCAAGATCGCCTCCGACCCGATGGCGGCCGCAAACCGCCGCATCGAAATCCTGATGGCGGCTGGCGGATGAGGGGCAGGACCGTCATCGGCCGCGCGATAGAGCACTTCACCGTTTCACCGAAACGGCGAACCGCTCTATCTCTTTCCTTTGATGCGATTCCGGACGGAAGGCCACGGCGAAGTCGCCGAACCTTACCCTCTCGTACTCTTCCTGGAATTGCTCTGGCGCTGCTTCTCGCCGCGGGGCCGACATCGCCTGCCTTCGCGCAGGACGCCCTGCAGCCCTATCAGCTGGTGCGTTCACTGCAGCTGATCCAGGACCGGATTGCCGGCGGCGATCATGCCGCGCTGCCGATGCAGGCAAAACTCCTCGAGATGATCGACGCCCGGATGCGCGATGCGAATGCCGAGGATTTCAAGGAACCTAAGAATTTCCGCGCTTTGCTCGTCTATGGCATGAGCGGCGGCAATCCGGTGACGGTCGCGGCTGCGGCTTCGCGCGCAATTACCGACCCGCAAAGCCTCGCCATCGCCAAGGGCGTCGTCGCCTATCTGAACGGGAGGCCGGCCGAGGCGATCGAAATGCTGAAGCCGATCGATCCGATGAGCGTGCCGGCCGACATCGGTGCCTTCCTGGCGCTGGTCAAGGGCTCGCTGCTTGCGACCGACGATCCTGCCCAGGCGCTTGCTCTACTGGACGAAGCGCGCCTGCTCAGCCCCGGCACGCTGGTCGAGGAGGCAGCGCTTCGCCGCTCCGTCGGCATCGCGGCCGCGCAAGGCGACGCCGCCCGCTTCGCGCTGGCCTCGACCCAATATGTCGCGTCCTATCTTTATTCGCCTTACGCCAGCCAGTTCGCCGATGCCTTTGTCTCCGGCGTCATGACGCTGCATATGGCGATCAGCCAGGACAAGATCGCCGACATCACCTCGATGATGGATTCGGAGCGCGAGAAGGTGATCTACCTGCGCATCGCGCGCCGCGCCGCGATCGACGGGATGATGGAGCTGTCGGTTTTCGCCTCGGCCAAGGCGGAGCTGGGCCGCAACGGCAACGGCAACCAGGACGACCCGCGCACCCAACTCTATTCGAGCCTTTCCACCATGACTTCGGCCGGCGTCGATGACGTACGCGCCAAGCTCGGCAAGATCGATCGTGGTAAGCTCTCGGAAAGCGACCGTGCCTTGCTCGACGCCGCGCGAGCCGTGGCCGGCGAGGTCGTGGCACCGGTGAAGTCGGCCGCCAGGGACGAAGCCGCGCCTGCTGTCCCGGCAAAGAGCGACGATGCGAAATCCACAGCCGAGGCCTCGGCCGATGCGGCCAATGCGGACTTGCCTCCGGTGGAAGGAGCGATGCCCGACCAGCCGGCGGTCGCGGCGAGCGGTCAGGCCAAGGACATGCCGCCCGTGGCTTCGCCGCCACCTGCCCCGCAGCCGGCGCAAACAACAGCTGAAACGCAGGCGGCCGTACCGATACAGGCCGCCGACGCCGCACCCGTGGTGCCCGCGTCCGCGCTAGCGGCAACCCCCGATGCGCACGACCCTGTCGATGCGGCGGTGACCAGCACGCGACGTCAGCTCGACCAGATCGACCAACTCCTCGGAGCAGCCCCAAAATGACCAATGTCAGCCAGACCCTGCCGGGCTTTGCTTCGACCCAGCCCCGGCAGCACGCCGCCGGCGGCAAGGACAACGATCAGCACTTCGGCGAGATGGTGCAGGGGACGGAGAAGTCCGATCGGCCGCAGGACAGGCACGCGGCCGGATCGGTAATGCCGGACGGGCATCTGGCAAAGCGCTCATCGGCCAACAACGGCAAGCAGGAGCCGGACCAGGACCCGCAGGGGAGAACCGGTTCGCAGAAAGCAGCCACGGGAAAGTCCGCCAGGACCAGCGCTCAGGCTGGTCAGGTGAAACAAACGGCGAGCAAAGACACCACCGCGCAATCCAACGATTCCGCGCCGCTGCAGGATCGTCTGCCGTTGCTGATGGCGCTGAGTGACATGAAGCATTTCGCGCAATCGTCGGGAATGGACTCCGCCGCCGGTGAAAAGGGCGCCGGCGAGCACGGATCGCTGGAATTGCCCCTGCGTCCGGGCAAGCGCGCAGCGGTCGGCAATTCCACCGAACCGCTGACGCGATCCGCCCGTTCGACGGCGGCGGAAGATGCCGGGCCCGATTTCGGGCAGAAACAGTTGAAGGCGCAAGTGACCCTCGACATGCCGGGCCGCCGCGATGCCAATGCGTTGCCGGTGCAAGGGGATGGGGCAAAGGCCGACGGCATAGTGCCGTCGCGAGGCTGGCGGCCGGCATCCGCCTCCAAGGCCTCGCAACAGTCTCAGTCCATCACGCAGCAGACAGCGGCCAAGCCGTCTTCCGCCGGCCGCATGGAAGTCGTCAGCCAGCAGAGCTTCCCGGCGCCGGCGCAGAACCCGATCAACCAGACGGCATCGGCGCTTGTTGAAGCGCTTGCCTCCGACAATGGCGTTCAGCAGGCCTTTGCGAGCGCCTCGGGAGGCTCCCGGACGACCAATTCTGTTGCCGTTCCGACACATGTGCTCAAGATCGAGCTCCACCCTTCGGAGCTAGGATCGGTCACCGCCAGCCTGCGGCTCTCGGGGGAGCAACTTTCGATTGAGATGAAGCCCGAGACACACGAGGCATATCGCCGTCTCACTACCGACAGCGATGCCATCATCAAGTCCATGCGCAGCCTCGGCTTCGATGTCGACAAGGTTACCATTCTGCAACCCTCGATAGCAGCGCACGCGGCCAGCCGCGCCGACGCAAACAGCGCGATGCCGATGTCGACTGGTCGCGACCAGCCTTCGTTCCAGCCCGGGGACTCGGGCGGCAACGGCGCGGGCGGCGGCCGGCAACCGGGAAGGAACGATGGCAATGGCGCACAGGAATTCGGTCGTGCTGCTTCGCCTCCTCGCGAGCGCGCTGGCGACGATATGTATATCTAGTTTCGCTGCCGGCACTGCCAGCGCCGCCGCCAATCCCTGCGAGCCCGAGATCCTGCGCGCCGCCGATCGCTACGGCGTGCCGACCGGCATTCTCTACGCGGTTGGCCTGACCGAGACTGGAAAGAAGGGCAGCCTTCAGCCTAATGCCTTGAATATAGAAGGAAAAACTGTCTTTCCGCACAGCCGAGGCGAGGCGCTCGCCACGGTCGAGAACGCTCGGCGCGAAGGCAAGGTGCTGATCGATCTCGGCTGCATGCAGATCAACCAGCACTATCATGGCGATCATTTCCGTAGCGTCGACGACATGCTCGACCCGCATCAGAATGTCGACTATGCGGCGCGCTTCCTGGCGAGCCTGCACGCCCGGCATATGACCTGGTCGATGGCTGTCGCCCGCTACCATGCCGGCCCCGACAACGACCCGGCGCAGAAGGTCTATGTCTGCCGCGTCATAGCCAACATGGTCGCCACCGGCTTCGGCAAATGGACGCCGAATGCCAGCGCCTTCTGCAACCAATAGTTGTCTTATCCCGGGCGCCGATCGACCTTCGCCACCTATCCGCCGGCGCCAATATTCGTCTGCCAACAGTTGGCGCGAATACACCTGAGCAACCGCTTTTATTACGGCTCCCAAAAAAACTCCCAAGAAAATAGCTACAAGAAATGATGGTTTTTCAGGATTCGCCGGGCCGGCTACCCCTTTACGCACGGGGCAAGTGGATTGATTCGGAGGGCGGGCCGATGATCGTGATCGTTGACGAGCGAGAGCTCGTGACAGAGGGCTACTCTTCACTTTTCGATCGCGAAGGCGTGGCCACGGCCGGCTTCGCGCCAGGCGAATTCGGCGAGTGGGTGAGTTCCGCCGCCGACACCGACCTCAGATGCGTCAGGGCCTTTCTCATCGGCGACTGCCGCGATGGCGCGATATCGCCACGCCAGATCCGCGACCGCACCGGCGCGCCGGTGATCGCGCTCAGCGAACACCATTCGCTCGAACATACGCTGCGACTGTTTGAAAGCGGCGTCGACGACGTCGTCCGCAAGCCTGTCCACATCCGCGAGATTCTCGCCCGCATCACCGCCATCCGCCGCCGTGGTTCCGAAGAGGCCGCCTACACCGAAGTCGGCTCGATGCGCATCTTCATGGATGGCCGAGATCCGGAGATCGACGGCGAGCCGCTACCGCTGCCGCGGCGCGAGCGGCGCATCCTGGAATATCTGGCCAGCAACCGCGGCCGTCGCGTGACCAAGACGCAGGTCTTCAACGCCATCTACGGCATCTTCGACGAGGAGGTCGAGGAGAACGTGGTGGAGAGCCATATCTCGAAGCTGCGCAAGAAGCTGCGCGAGAAGCTCGGCCGCGACCCGATCGATTCCAAGAGATTTCTCGGCTACCGGCTGGTGTTCTGATGCCATCCCGCGCCAGCCTCGCGCAAGACACGAGGCATAGCTTTATGGCCTCCTACCCAGGCACTGCGGAGATGTATCGATGAGCCTCTACGGAATGATGCGGACCGGCGTTTCCGGTATGAACGCGCAGGCCAACCGCCTCTCCGCGGTGGCCGACAACATCGCCAACTCGGACACCACCGGCTACAAGCGCTCTTCGGCCGAGTTCTCGACGCTGATCATGCCCGGCACCGGAGGCGCCTATAATTCGGGTGGCGTGACGACGACGATCCGCTCCGCCGTCAGCACGCAGGGCGTCATGACCTACACCACCTCGGTGTCCGACCTTGCCGTCAACGGCGACGGCTTCTTCGTCGTGCAGGATGCCAGCGGCACGCCCTATCTCACCCGCGCCGGCTCCTTCGTCCCGGATGCGCAGGGCCGGCTGGTCAATGCGGCCGGCTACCAGCTCATGGCCTACAGCTACGACAATGGCGAGCCGGCGGCGACCGCCAACGGCTTCGAAGGCCTCGTGCCGGTGCAGATCTCCGACCAGCAAATGACGGCGACGCCGAGCACGGAAGGCAACTTCACCGGCAATCTGCCCGCGGGCGCCGCTCCGCCCTCCGGCCCGCTGCCCTCGACCAACAGCGCGACGGCCGAATACACGTCGAAGACCTCAATGGTTGCCTATGACAATCTCGGCAACAAGAAGCTGCTCGACGTCTATTTCACCAACACCGGCGCCGGTACCTGGCAGGTCGCGGTCTTCGATCAGTCGAAGGCAACGCCCGGCACCTCCTTCCCCTATACAGGCGGCGCGCTGGCATCGACGAACCTTACCTTCGACACCACCACCGGCAAGCTCACCGGCGCGACCACGGGCATCTCCTTTACCGTGCCGGGCGGCTCTACCCTCGACCTCGATCTCTCCCAGCTGACGCAGCTCGGCACCGGCTTCACCGTCGCCGACGCCAAGGTCAACGGCAATGCGCCGAGCTCCATCCAGAAGGTCCAGATCGGTCAGGACGGCGTCATCTACGCGCAGTTCGAGGACGGCTCGACCAAGGCGCTGTACAAGATTCCGCTGGCCGACGTTCAGAGCCCCGACAACCTCACCGCCATGCCGGGCAACGTCTATGTGCAGAGCACCGATTCCGGCGCGGTCCACATCGGCTTTGCCAATGAGGGCAAGCTCGGCTCCATCGTCTCCGGAGCGCTTGAAAACTCCAACGTCGATATCGCCGAGGAACTGACCAACATGATTGCGGCGCAGCGCAGCTACACCGCCAATTCGAAGGTCTTCCAGACCGGTTCGGACCTGATGGACGTTCTTGTCAATCTGAAGAGATAAACGACGGGCGCCGCCCGTGAAAGATCCGCATGTCGCTTTCCTCCGCACTAAGCATTGCCCAGTCGGCGCTCCTGGCCACGTCCAAGCAAACCAGCGTCGTATCGCGCAATGTAGCCGACGCGTCGAACCCGGACTATACCCGCCGCATCGCCGTGGTAACCAGCACGGCGCCCGGCGCCAGGGCGGTGGAAATCCAGCGCGCCGCGAATGATCTGCTGTTTCGCCAGAACCTTTCGGCACTGTCGGCTTGGAGCGGCCAGAGCGCGCTTTACAACGGCATGGATCAGCTCGATCTCTCGGTCAACGGGGTCGACAACGCGTCGTCCCCCTCGACGGCAATAGCCAATTTGCAGCAGTCCCTGCAGCTCTACGCCACCACGCCGTCGAACCAGAACCTCGGCACCAGCGTCGTCGACGCCGCCAAGCAAGTGGTGAACTCGCTGAACAGCGGCACCAAGGCGATCCAGGATTTTCGCACCCAGGCGGACAGCCAGATCGCCACCGCCGTCAACGATCTCAACTCGCTGCTCAGCCAGTTCCAGGACGCCAACAAGGCCGTCATCTCGGGCACCCGATCGGGCACGGACGTATCCGACGCGCTCGACCAGCGCGACGCGCTTTTGAAGAAGATAGCGGAATATGTGCCGGTCTCGACCTTCACGCGTGGCGACAACGACATGGTCATCACCACCAAGGACGGCTCAACGCTGTTCGAGACCGTGCCGCGCTCGGTGACCTTCACGCCGTCGGCCGGCTATTCGGCCGGCACGCCCGGCAACACAGTCTACATCGACAACGTACCGGTCTCGTCCGGCACCGGCGACAGTGCCAACGCCGACGGTAAGCTTGCGGGCCTGTTGAAGCTGCGCGACGGCGTCGCCTCGACCATGCAGAGCCAGCTCGACGAAATCGCGCGCGGTCTTGTCACGGCATTTGCCGAAACCGCGCCCTCGCAGCCCAACGCCACCGGCCTGTTCACATGGTCCGGCGCGCCGGCAATTCCGGCCGCCGGCACCCTGGTCGACGGTCTCGCCGGCTCGATCAGCGTCAATGCCGCCTTTGACCCGAGCGCCGGCGGCAATCCGGCGCTGTTGCGCGACGGCGGCGCCAACGGCGCGGCCTATGTCGTCAACACCGGCGGCGCATCGTACTCGGACCTCTTGATAGGCTACGGCAACAAGCTGGATCAGCCGATGGCCTTCGATACCTCGGCGGGCATCACCGTCAGCTCCGGCGTCTCCGACTATGCGGCCAATGCCATCGGTTGGTTCGAAGGCGTGCGCCAGCAGGCTTCGACCAATGCCGACAGCAAGCAGGCGCTGGCGGCACGCACGGCCGAAGCGCTGTCCAACGACACCGGGGTCAATGTCGACCAGGAGATGTCCCTGCTTCTCGACCTCGAGCACACCTATCAGGCCTCCGCGCATATGATGAAGACCATAAGCGATATGCTGGACGCGCTGATGAGCGCGGTGGGATAATTCATGAAAGCGACAGCCGTTTCCTCCGCCGCGATCTCAAATGCCTTGCGCTACCAGCAGGCGCGCATGCAGGCCGATCTCGTCAAGGCGACAACGGAATCCTCGACCGGCAGGGTGGCGGATGTGGGCCTGGCGCTTGGCGGACGCACGACCCAGGCGGTCACCTTCCAGCGCGATCTCGACCGGTTGAACGGCATCGTCGATTCCAATGCGCTGGTTACCGCGCGTCTGACATCGACCCAGGATTCGCTCGGCCAGATCTCCGATACCGCGCAGAGCTTCCTGTCCGCGTTGACCAGCGGCGTGTCGGGCGACTCCTCGACCAATATCCTGCAGACCGCCGGCGCCTCGGCGCTGCAGCAGATGACGGGCATCCTGAACACCAGCGTCAACGGCGAATATTTGTTTGCCGGCACCAACACCGACGTCAAGCCGATCGACGATTTCAGCGCCGCCGGCTCACCGGCCAAGGCGGCATTCGACACAGCCTTCACCAGCTATTTCGGCTTTGCCCAGACCGATCCGGCGGCAGCCAACATCACCGCCGCGCAAATGGACGACTTCATCACCACCAAGGTCGAGCCGCAATTCCTGGGTTCCGGCTGGCAGGGCAACTGGTCGAGCGCCACCGACAATCAGATCACCAGCCGCATTTCGCTCAACGAAACCACTCAGACCTCGGTCAGTGCCAACGAGCAGGGCATCCGCAAGCTCGCCATGGCGGCCGCCATGGTCAGCAGCCTGGTCACCGGCGGCATGAGTGAAGCCGCCCAGAACGCAGTCGTCAGCCGCGCGCAGGCGCTGGTCGGCGAAGCCATCGGCGGCATCATCCAGGTGCGGGCCGAAACGGGCCTTGCCCAGCAGCGTGTGTCCGATGCCAGCGACCGCATGAGGACCCAGGTCGATCTTTTCGAGAAGCACATCGTCGATCTCGAAGGTGTCGATCCGGCGGAAGCGGCTACCCGCGTCGCCGATCTGACGCAGCATATCGAGACGTCCTTTGCCTTGACCGCGCGTCTGCAGCAGCTCAGCCTGCTGAACTATCTGACCTGAACACATAAACCGGAACGCCAGAGCGCCGACGATGTATCAATTCTCCTACGCCGACATCCAGACCGACTCCGTCGCCGACGCCAAGGATCGGGAGCGACAACTGCTCACCCGCTCGATCGACATGCTGGCCGCGGCAGCCGCCATTGGCACAGATTCGATGGAAGCGGTCGAGGCGTTGCACTTCACGAACCGCGTCTGGACCACCTTCGTCGAGGATCTCGGCTCCAGCGACAACGCCCTGCCCAAGGAGCTGCGCGCCAACCTGATCTCCATCGGCCTGTGGCTGCTGCGCGAAACGGAAGACATCCGCCAGGGCCGCACCAACAATTTCGAAGGATTGATCGAGGTCTCTCAGATCATCCGAGACGGCATCCAATGACCAACACACTGAAGATCTCGCTGAAACCCGGCGAGAAGATCTATATCAACGGCGCAGTCATCCGCGTCGACCGCAAGGTCACCATCGAGCTGATGAACGACGTACAGTTCCTGCTCGAAAGCCATGTCATCCAGGCCGACCACGCTTCGACGCCGCTCAGGCAACTTTATTTCATCGTGCAGATCATGCTGATCAACCCCGCGGGCGCAGCGGAGGCGCGCGACATGTTCCGCCGCTCGCTGCCGATGCTGATTGCAAGCTTCGACAACCAGGACATCTGCAAGGGCCTGAAGCAGATCGACCGCATGGTCGGCGAGGATGAAATCTATGAGGCGCTGAAGGCAATCCGCGCGCTCTATCCGCTCGAGCGCAAGGCGCTCGAGGACAATGACGACATTCCCGAAACGCCCCGTGCATTGGCTGTAGGAGCATAAAGATGGCCGTCGACATGACGACAACGATCCCGGTCGGCGCCAACCAGGCCAGCCAGCAGACCTCGAAGACGGCGGTGGACTACCAGTCGTTCCTGAAGCTCTTGATCGCCGAGATGAAGAACCAGGATCCGACCAAGCCGATGGATTCGACGCAATATGTCGCGCAGCTCGCCACCTTCTCCCAGGTCGAGCAGTCGGTGCAGACCAACACCAAGCTCGACCAGATCATGCAGTCCTCGGCATTGTCGCAGGCCGACGCGCTGATCGGCCGCTCGATCACCTCGGCCGACGGCAACACCACTGGAACGGTGGCTTCGGTGACGCTCGCAAGCAGCGGGCTGATCGCGGTGCTGCAGGATGGCACCCAGGTCCCGGTCGGCGCAGGCGTGTCGATCAAGCCGGCCAGCTAGGTTCATTGATTGAGGGTGTGTCCGCATGAATGAGGCCGACGCCCTCGATATCGTCCAGTACGCGGTGTGGACGGTTCTGACCGCTTCCGCCCCCGTGGTGCTGGTCGCGATGGTGGTCGGCATCGGTATCGCGCTCATCCAGGCGCTGACCCAGATCCAGGAAATCACGCTGACCTTCGTGCCGAAGATCGTCGCCATCATGCTTGTGGTGGCGCTGACCGGCCCATTCATCGGCAGCCAGATCTCGGCCTTCACCAACGTCATTTTCGAGCGCATCGAACACGGTTTCTGACGCGAAGCCCTGGCGGGCGTCGAGCGGCCTGCTCGCAAGCCGCAAGATCGCTTGCGGCGACGTTTGTTGCAGCTAGATTGTAAGCGCGCCGGCATCGGGCGGCGTCGTTGTCTCGGGTGAAATTTCTGGAAGCGATGCATCAGGCAAAACCGGCCGGCAGGCCATGTGCGGAATAGCCGGCGTCTGGCGAAAGCGCGATCCGATCGGCAGCGGCGATCTTTCCGATATCGTGCGCATGATGCAGGCGTTGGCACATCGCGGTCCCGACGATCACGGCAACTGGAACAACGCCCGCCTGGCGCTCGGCCACCGCCGGCTGACCATCATCGACCCATCGCGCGCCGCGCGCGAGCCGATGCTGACCGCGTCCGGCGACGGCGTCCTCTGCTACAATGGCGAGGTCTATAATTTTCGCATGCTGCGCAAGACGCTGGAGGCGGAAGGCCTGACGTTCCGCACGGTGTCCGACACCGAGGTGGTGCTGCAGGCCTTGCACCACTGGGGGCCGCAAAAAGCAGTGCCGTTGTTCGACGGCATGTTCTCCTTCGCCTATTTCGATGCCCGCGACGGCGCCTTGTGGCTTGCCAGGGACAGGCTGGGCATCAAACCGATGTCGATCGCCATGACCGGCGAGCGCGTGCTGTTCGCCTCCGAGGACAAGGCGATCCTCGCCTGCCATGGCTTTCCGCGCCGGATGGACACGCGCGAGCTGACGCTGCGGCTGGCCTGGCAGAGCCGCGATTCCAGCTACAGTGTCTTCGACGGCGTCGAGCGGCTGCCGCCGGCCGGCCTTTGGAAGATCACCGGGGACGGCATCGAGAAGCGCCGCTTCTGGCATGTCCTCGACATCCTGGACATCGCGCGCATCGCCGGCGACAACACCTCCGACACCGGACACGCGGCGACGCTTCAGACATTGCTCGAGGAAAGCGTCGAGCTGCATTGCATCGCCGATACCAGCCTTGCCACCGCCTGCAGCGGCGGCGTCGATTCCGGGCTGATCACCGCGCTTGCCAAACACTTCAGGCCGGAGCTGCATGGCTACGTCGTCGACCCGAAGCTCGGCCACAGCGAGGCGCGGGACGCCGAGCGTACCGGTCGCCGTGTCGGCGTCGGCCTGCGCCGGGTTTCTCTCGATAGGGACCGGTTCTTCGAGCTCTGGCCTCGCGCGGTTTGGCATCTCGAAACCGACGGCTGGCACGCCAGCCATGCCGCGCTGCTGGCGCTTGCCGAACAGTGCCGCGCCGACGGCGTCAAGGTGCTGCTCACCGGCGAGGGCTCCGACGAGCTTTTCGGCGGCTACAGATGGCAGGCGTCGACGATGCGGCTCTGGCGCCAGTCGTGGCTGCAGCGTCTGTTCCGCTCGAAGGCCAGGCGCGACCGCAAATTCGCGGAATTGCGGCGCACGCCGTTCCGCAACTCGATCGGTCGCGGCTCGCCGACCGACCGCAGCATGGCGCTCAGAGCCTTGTCGCCCGAGCTGAACTTCCTGCAGACAAAGCTGTTCGACAGGCTGGAAGGCGTCGTGCCGCTTAGCGACCGCGCCTTCCTTGCAAGCTGCCTTTACGACCTCTACTCGCACCTGCAGGACCTTCTGCACCGGCACGACCGGTTGGGCATGGCAGCGTCGGTGGAGCTCAGGGTGCCGTTCCTCGAGAACAAGCTCATCGACTTCGCCATTCATCTGCCGCGCAGGCAGAAATATCGCGACGGGACTAGCAAGTGGCTGCTCAAGAAGGTCGCCGGGGGCCATCTGCCGCGCGAGAACATTCGTGCTGCGAAGAACGGCTTCGAGATGTCGGCCGCCTTTTCAGCCGGCACGCAGGGCCTGCTGCGCGGCGGTCTGCTGCGCGACGCGATGAAATGGTCTTCTTCCGAGTTGGAAGACCTGATCGACATGGCGAGGAGCCACGAAACCTCGCGCCTGCGCCTCGTCGGCATGGAAATGCTGCTCAGGCTTTACATCGGTGGCGAGACGACAGGCGGCCTGACCGAGGCCCTGCATGCCGAGGCGGGAAGCGAGACATAGCGAAAAGTTGGTCCACACCGGCGAGATGCTTGGTTTAAACCTTCGCCGACGCATTTTCGCCTTTGCCATCCTATTGTTGGGTCGCACTCTTCAGCGAGTCGCCGACCCGTCCAGGCGCGGCGCGTATATATAGCGGACGAAGGCGCAACCATGATCGACGACGAGCCGGAAAGCGAACGCGTCTCCGCGCTGGCGCCGTTCCGGCACGGCATCTTCCGCGCCGTCTGGTCAGCCAGCCTGGTGTCGAATTTCGGCGGCCTGATCCAGGGCGTCGGCGCCGCCTGGATGATGACCACGATCGCCACCTCGCCCTACCAGGTGGCGCTGGTCCAGGCCTCGACCACTTTGCCGATCATGCTGTTCGCGCTCGTTGCCGGCGCTATCGCCGACAGCTTCAACCGCCGCAAGGTGATGCTGGTGGCGCAGACCTTCATGCTCGTCGTCTCGGCGCTGCTGACTCTGTTCACCTGGCTCGGCTGGATGACGCCGTGGACGCTGCTTGCCTTCACCTTCCTGATCGACAGCGGCACGGCGTTGAACAGCCCGTCATGGCAGGCATCGGTCGGCGACATGGTGCCGCGCGCCAAGGTGCCGGCCGCGGTGGCACTCAACTCGCTGGGCTTCAACATCACCCGCAGCGTCGGCCCGGCCATCGGCGGCATCATCGTCGCCGCCGCGGGTGCGGCCGCGGCCTTCGCCGCCAACGCCGTCAGCTATATCGGCCTGATCGTCGTGCTTGCCCGCTGGAAGCCGGCGCTGCCCGAGCAAACCCTGCCGCGCGAGTCGCTGGGTGCTGCGATGGGCGCCGGCCTGCGCTATGTCGCCATGTCGCCGAATATCGCCAAGGTGCTGGTCCGCGGTTCGGCCTTCGGCTTCAGCGCCGGCGCGGTGCTGGCGCTCCTTCCCCTGGTGGCGCGCGACGTCGTCAAGGGCGACGCGCTGACCTACGGCATCATGCTCGGCGCCTTCGGCATCGGCGCAGTCGGCGGCGCGCTGATCAGCGTTAGGCTGCGGCAGCTATTGTCCAGCGAGGTGATGGTGCGCATGGCCTTTTGCGGCTTCGCGCTATGCGCCTTCAACGCCGCCGTCAGCCACAATGCCTGGCAGACATCGGCGGGCCTGCTCATCGGCGGCGCCTGCTGGGTGATCGCGCTCTCGCATTTCAACGTCACGGTGCAGATGTCGACGCCGCGCTGGGTGGTCGGCCGCGTGCTGTCGATCTACCAGACGGCGACCTTCGGCGGCATCGCGCTGGGCAGTTGGATCTGGGGTGTCGTCGCCGACGCGCATGGAGCGGAGACCGCGCTGATCGCGGCGGCGGTCGCGATGCTTGCCGGCGGTGCCGTCGGCTTCGTCCTGCCATTGCCGCGGCAGACCGTTCTCAACCTCGATCCTCTCAACCGCTTCAAGGAGCCGATGCTGGCACTCGATCTGAAGCCGCGCAGCGGCCCGATCGCCATCATGATCGAGTACATCATCCGCGAGGACGACGTGCGCGAATTCCTGGCGACCATGGCGGAGCGCGGCCGCATTCGTCGCCGCGACGGCGCTCGCAACTGGACTTTGGCCCGCGACCTCGAAAATCCATCGGTATGGATCGAGCATTACCACACGCCGACCTGGGTCGAGTATATCCGCCACAACCGGCGCGCCACCCATGCCGACGCCGTGGTCGGTGAACGCATCCGCGGGTTGCACAGCGGCGAGAACCCGCCGCGGGTGCGCCGCATGATCGAGCGCCCGACCACCGCGGGCACGACGCTTGTCTCACCGAAGGGGCCGATCGATCACTGATCGCATGCCGTCCAAAGCGCGCAGCGCTTCAGGCAACGATCAATCAAGGACCAACGATCAGCCGGCGCTCTGGATCATGTAGAGCTTGCGGGTGGTCTCGTGGATGCGCCATTCGCCCGTCCATCCCCGCGGCAGGACGAGAAGGTCGCCTGGCCCCAGCTCACGCATCTCGCCATAGGCGCGACTCACCTCCACGCGGCCGGATATGCAGCGGTTTTCCGTCCGGAATTGCGTAAAAACAAATAGCTAGAGCGGTGAACGCTGAACCGCTCTAGTGGCCTGTGAGGCTGTCGGCGAGAGCGGCCAGCTTCGAAGTATGCGCAAGTCCCGCAGCCTCGCGTTGGTCGGCAATGCGGTAGAGCTGGTACATCGAGTGGGCGCCCAGCCAACGCAACGGCTCCGGCTCCCAGGGACGCACCTTGCGGTTGACCCAGGGCAGCCGCGTCAGCTCGGTATCCTGGCCGAGCACGAGATCGGTCAGCGTGCGCCCCGACAGGTTGGAGCTCGAGACGCCGAGCCCGACATAGCCACCGGCCCAGCCGATGCGCGTCCTGGGGTCGAGGCCGACCGTCGTGCACCAGTCGCGCGGCACGCCGAGCACGCCGCACCAGGCGTGATCGATGCGGCATCCGGCCGTCTGCGGTAACAGCGTCGTCAGGATCGTGTGCAACTGGTCGATCGTCGCCTGCTGCGTCTGCCCGTTGACATCGGTGCGCGACCCGTAGCGGTAAGGCACGCCGCGGCCGCCCATGGTGATGCGGCCCTCGCGCGTGCGCTGGGCATAGCAATAGGCATGTGCGGCATTGCCGAGCAGTTCGTGACCCTCCCAGCCTATCTTGCGCCAGAGTTCCTCCGACAGCGGCTCGGTGACGATCTGGGCGCTGTTGAGCGCCAGCCAGGTCCGCTCTTCTCCCGGAATGCCGGCGGTGAACCCTTCGGTGGCGCGGATGATGGTTTCGGCCCGCACCGTGCCGCGATCCGTGGTGACGCTGCCCTTGGCGATCGCGGTCACCGTCGTCTTTTCGTAGATCGAAACACCAAGCCTTTCGACCGCCGCCGCCAGCCCGCGCACCAGCTTGGCCGGCTGCACGCGCGCCTGGCCGTGGATGACGAAGCCGCCCATGACGTTGTTGATGTTGATGCGCGCGCGTGTCGTGTCGGCGTCGAGAAGCTCTATGCGTTCGGGGTCGGCATCCCAGGAGCGGATCGTCTCGCACTCTTCGCGCACGCGTTCGAGCTGCGCCGGATTGGTGGCGACCGTCAGATTGTCGGTGCGACGGATATCGGCGTCGATGCCCTCTTCGGCCGCCACCCGGATCACCTCGTCGACGCAGCCGGCCATTGCCTTCTGCATGGCGGTGATGCCTTGCCGTGTCGAATTCTTCAAAAACTTCTCGCGCGACCAGCCGAAGCCGCCCGACAGCCAGCCGCCATTGCGCCCCGATGCACCGAAGCCGGCGAACTCCCGCTCGATGAGCACGATGCGCAGCGATGGCTTCGCCTTCTTCAGATAATAGGCGGTCCACAGCCCGGTATAGCCGGCGCCGACGATCGCTACATCCGCCTCGATGTCGCCGGCCAAAGGCGGACACGGCGTCGGAATAGCGCCCATATCCGCATACCAGAACGAGATGCCGCCGTTGCGCTTGACTTGCATGGGATGATTTCCAGGAGAGAGCGGGTGAGAGGAGATCAGGTGAGCGTCGTGTCGGCCGTGCTGTCGTCGGGCAGAAGCTCGGCGCCATCGAAGCAGAGCTCCATCTGTTCGCCGAGGCCAAAAACTCTCGCCGGTCAGCAGCGACCGCACGATCGCCGTCGGCGAGCTTGACTTCGTACATCTGGCAAGAGGGTGAATGCAATTCCCTCGCCGTCTATGACTGGAAACGGAAGCCGACCAAAAAATTAAGCATTCAACGGCAGTATCGACCGTCAGCCGGCAAGATGTCGTGCGGCAAGGATCCGTTGCCGGTCTGCTGGCCGGGAAGGGATTGCGGTATGTCACCCTTGCTAAGAACGGGACCGTCAATGCTTATGCGCAGCCTTCTTATGCTGGCCGTCTTGGCGGTCGGCACTCTACCCGCATTGGCGCTGGAACCGGCCAGCTATCCGGAGCCGCCGGACTCTGTGGCTTTCACCGTTCAGAAGGACGGCAAGCCGATCCCGGTCACACTGCGGCAGTTGGAAAAGCTCGGCCTCTACAAGGTCGTCACCACAAGTCCTTTCGAGGAGGGGCAACTGACGTTTGAAGGCGTTCTGTTCCGAGACGTGCTCAAATCCCTGGGATTGGAAGACAGGGATTCCGTTACCCTGCGGGCCGTGGACGAATACGTGCAGGTTATTCCACACGAAGATTGGACCGAGGGCCCTCTGCTTCTCGCGACCCGCCAGGACGGGGAACTGCTCACCCGACGAACACAAGGCCCGACCCGCCTGATCTACCCTCTCATGGACTACCCCGCCTTCGACACGCCGATCCGCAAGCCGCGATGGATTTGGCTGATCAAGACGATCGAGTCCAACAACTGACCGGCGGCAGGCGTCGATGGCACGATCTCGACCGAGAGGCTGGCAATTTCCACTTACCTACGGCACTGCCATAGGGGTAGCGGCGATCGGTTCTGCTATTCTGATCGTCATGCTGTTTGCCAGCATCAACAAGATCGAGTCTTCGCTGCCTCGGTTCGGCTTCTTCGCCATTCGTGAATTCCATATTGCCATACGCGATGTGACCCATCTGAGGGATATGATCTCGCTTGCCGAGGGCGCTCCCAACTCCCAGGAGAGCCTGGATCAATTGTCGGCGGCAAACGATCTGGTTTACATCCGCTTCAAGCGCATCGACGGCAGCGAAACAATCAGCGCAATTCCCGCCTATGCAGGCGTTGTGCCGCGCGTGAACGACGCGGTAACGCGGCTTGATGCCGTGCTTTCGGCGGGGCTGCCACTCGATCAGAAAAGCTTGAAGGAACTGGGTTTCGAGCTTGAGCAGATCGTCGGCCGGATGAACGACGAGTACTATAAATACGGCGAGGAGGTTAACGCCGATCTCTATTCGTCAGAAGTCAGCCTGAAGAGGTTCAACTATCAGATAGCCTTTGCTCTGACGATCCTGTCGCTGCTGGCAATCGGGACGGCGGTTCTGTTCATCGGGCGCCGGGAAACGATAAAGAAGCTGGAATTTCTTGCCTGGCGCGACGCAACGACCGGACTGAAGAATCGTGCCTGGATGGCGGCCAACAGGGACGCCATGCTGGACCGGACGAAGGAGGCCGGCAAACAGCTTCAACTGCTCCTGATCGATCTCGACCATTTCAAGAGCGTGAACGACACCTTCGGTCATCACGTCGGAGATCTCCTGCTGAAAGCAGTTGCCGAGGTCCTTGAGTCGGTCGAGCGGCCCGGCGAGGTAGCCGCCGTGCGATTGGGCGGAGATGAATTTGCCATCATGGCTATTGCCGACCAGGACTCCCATGAAGATTTGGGACAACGTCTGCGCGAACGGTTGAACGGGTTTGCGGAGTTGGAGGGCCACCAGGTGCGCGTCGGCGCCAGCATCGGCATGGCATGTTTCCCCCAGCATGGTTCCGACATTTCCACGTTGCTGCACAATGCCGATAGCGCTCTCTATACGGCGAAGGCCGAGGGACGGTCTGGTTTCGTGACGTTTTCGCCCGCGATCCTTAGTCAGATTGACATGCAGCTTGGTGAAGAAGCGGGCATCAAACGGGCGCTCAATTGCGACGAGTTCTTCCTGGTCTGGCAACCCCAGTTCGAGCTGGCGACCGGCCGCATGACCGGCACCGAGGCACTGGTCCGCTGGCGCGACCCGGTCTCGGGGGCGGTTCGTGCGCCGGCATCGTTCATTCCAATCGCGGAACGAAGTGATCTGATATTGGAACTCGACAATATGGTTCTGCGCAAGGCTTGCGTGCAAGCTGCCCGATGGATGCCCATTACCACCGAGGAGTTCGTCTGTTCGGTCAACGTCTCTGCAAAAAGCCTCCAGGCCGACGCCTATCTGACGCATCTCACCGAGACGTTGCGGCAAACGGGATTGCCGCCATCGCGCCTGCAGTTGGAGATCACGGAAGGAATCTTTATCCAGAACAGCCGCGATGCCCTGGAGAGTGTCGGTAAAATTCGAAACATCGGAGTCAGCCTGGCACTCGACGATTTTGGCTCGGGCTATGCGAGCTTCGGATACCTTGCCGATTTCAACCTGAACCAATTGAAAATCGATCGCTCGCTGCTGAGCGATCTGGCTTCCTCCACAAAGAAACAGAATGTGGTTCGGGGGATCATCGCGCTGGCCAATTCGCTAGGTCTGACCGTTGTCGCGGAAGGAGTGGAGAACGAGGCTCAACTCGACTTTCTGATCCGCGAACACTGCCACGGCGCTCAAGGGTTCTTCATGTCGGAGCCAGTTGAGGAAAGGCTGATGACAAACTATCTCGCTGCAAGGCAGGGCGGCGTCCGCCTAGAGCAATTCCAGGAAAAGTGTGTAACGGTTTTTCGTCCGGAATTGCGTAAAAACAAAGAGATAGAGCGTTTTGCCGTTTCCGTGAAACGGTGAAACGCTCTAGGCCCACCCTCCCTGCGGAAAGTCGATGTTGTCGCCAAACAGAGCTGGAAGAGCGCCGACTGGCGCTCAGCCCTCGCCCGACAGATCCCGCCGCGCCTTGTCGAGTTCTTCGGCGTAGCGGCGCATCAGATGGCTTTCGGTGAGCAGGCCGAGAACGATGCGCTCGTCGAAGTCCTCGACCACCGCCAGCTCTTCGGCCCCAGTGCGCTGGAAGGTCTCGGCGGCGGTCTGGACGTTCATCGACGGCACCAGCACAGCGTCCTTGAACTGGGCGAGCGCGCTTACCGGGGTGGCGCCATCGGAAAGATCGCTGTGCAGTTCCGGCACTAGCAGCATGCCGACATATTGGTCGGCCTGTTCGACAGCGATGACGCGCTGCCCGGAGCCGAGCGGGATTTCCTTGCGGAATTCGGAGAGCGTGGTCGAGGCCGGAATGGTGCGGACATCCTTGCGCATCATCGAGCCGACGGTGAGGCTGCGCATCCAGCCGACGTCATGGGCGCTGCGGATCGTCTCGCCGCGCAGATGGAAGCGCCAGGTCGAGAAGGAGTAGCCGAAGGTCTCGCGAACCAGGATCGCCGACATGATCGAGGCCGCCAGCACCACGCCGGTGAGCGTCAGGTCGCGGGTGGATTCCAGCGCCAGGAACGTC
Source organism: Mesorhizobium montanum (assembly GCF_033977145.1). NCBI lineage: Bacteria > Pseudomonadati > Pseudomonadota > Alphaproteobacteria > Hyphomicrobiales > Phyllobacteriaceae > Mesorhizobium > Mesorhizobium montanum. The sequence goes on from NZ_JAVIJF010000030.1 coordinate 31,493, forward strand.
ATCGTCAGCGGACCGCCGACGACGCCGACCGCAAGCGAGGTCATGCCGACGACGGCGGCGATCGCGGGGTCGATGCCCGCCGACGGCGCGGTCAGCGCCATGACGCCGGCAAAGACCTTACCGAGCAGCGCCCCCAGGAACAGCGAGGCGAAGAACAGCCCGCCGCGGAAACCGGAGCCGAGCGAGATGGCGGAGGCCGCCAGCTTCATCACGAAGACGCTCGCCACCACCGGAAGCGCGTAATTCATGGCGAACTCGCGATGCAGCGCGCCATGGCCGCTGGAGAGCACTTGCGGCGTGACCAGCCCGAGCAGACCGACAAGGATGCCGCCGATGAACGGCCGGACCGACGCGTCGATCGCCAACCGTTCGAAAAGGCGCTCGACAATGCTCACCAGCTGCATGATCGCTATCGAGGCTGCGCCACCGAGCAGGCCCAGCAGGAGGAACGGCACATACTCGCTGGCGGTCAGCGTCGGCAGACCTGAAAGCTCCAGCGGGAACGGCACGCCGCCGAACACTTCCGCCGTCAGCGAGGCTGCGATCGCCGCCGCCATCACCGGTGCCACATTGGCGACGGAGTAGATGCCGATGACCAGCTCGAAACCATAGAAGGCGCCGGTCAGTGGCGCGTCGAAGGCGGCCGAGATCGCGCCGGCAGCACCGCAGCCGACCAGCATGCGGACGTCGTTGCGGCGCAGGCGGAACGCGCGCGCCAGCCGAGAGGCGAAGCCGGAGCCGATCTGCGTATAGCCGGCCTCCAATCCGACCGAGGCGCCGAAGCCGCTCGAAATCATCGTCTGCACCACGATGATGAAGGTGTCGGTGAGCGACATGCGCCCGCCATAAAGCGCGTTGGCCTCGATCGGATCGACCGGGGTGCGGAATTTGCGCTTTCGCAGCCAGATCACGGAAAGGCCGAGCAGCAGGCCGCCGATTGCCGGGAACATCGCCTGCACAGGATCGGCAAGCGAGAACATTGCCGAAAGCCGGCCGCCCGGCTGCACGTCGAACAGCAGGTAGTGCATGCCTTGCACCAGTGCGCTCATGCCGGTGACCAGCGCGCCCGCGATCACGCCGACCATGCCCGCCATCAAAACGATCACGATGCCGCGCGCCTCGAGCACGGGGATCGAGCTGATCAGCACCGCGCGAAGCCGGCGGGCGTAGACTTGTGGGTCGTTTCTGGCAGGCAACGGAGCGGCTCGCCGGTATGCGAAAGATAAATAACTGCCGTGCCTGATACGCGCGGCGGCTTTGCGTGGCAATCGCAATGCCGACCGCTTGTGGCGCCATTTTGGCGTTGCGCGAAATAACGTTACGGAAGGCTTGTCGCCGCGACCAAGGAGACAGACTTAGTCAGGTACAGCGATGGTCAGCGGGACCACGGCAACGCCAAGCAGCCCGGCGATGATCGCGGCGACACCGAGCAGCGTAAGGCTTCGCGGAGAAACGTCCTCGATCATGACAGCAACTCCTTCGCTCACTCGGCCAGGCGAAAGCCGGCGTGCCAGCCGAGCTCGCTGACAATCTTGTCGGTCGTGACGTGGCCATTCGGCTCCGCAACGTTGAATGCGCCCTGCGCTCCGCGTTCGACCGCAAGCAGCGCGGCATAGGCGGCGGCATCGACATGCACCGCGGGATCGGCCCCAGTCTCCGTGCCGGTGCCTGGCCCGTAGAGATGGCCGTAACGCAGCACGATGCCGGTGATCGGCCAGGCGCTCAGCACATGCCGCTCGAGAGCGATGACGCCGCCGACGCTGACGGCTCGGCCGCCTTCGGCGCCGCTGTCCAGCGCATCAGTCTCGGCATGCGGCTCGGATCCCGGCGCGTAGGCCCAGGCGATGCTTTGCGCGATCAGCCGCCTCGCGCCGGCGGCCTTCGCCGCCTCGACGAGGTTGCGGGTTCCTTCATCGCGAATGCGGGCGTTTCGTACGATCGCCTCGGCCATCCGCGACGGGTCGAGCCCGGCCGGCAGATCGGTAAGCTGGTGGATGACGATTTCCGGCTTTGCTGCCACCACCGCTGCGCGCAGCGCGCTCGCATCGAACACGTCGACCGCCACCGGATCGGCGCCAAGCGTGCGCAGTTCTTCTGTTTTAGCCGCCTGGCGTGTCGTCGCCGTCACCTGATGGCCGGCTGCCAGCACTTGCGGAACCAACCGGCGGCCGATCGCGCCGGAGGCACCGGCAAGAAAAATACGATAGCCCATCGTCTTTCGCTCCTCGCCGCGATAATATCAGTGTACGAACAACATATAAGAGCCCTGATATTATGAGCAAGGGTAATCCGTCCATTCCGTCTGCCGGTGAAGGCAAGCGCGGCGAGCAAGGCTATCTGGGCTATCTGCTGCGTCAGGCGGCCGGCGCCTACCGGCTGAGGGTGGAACGGGCGCTGGACGAGTTCGGCGTGACGCAGGCGCAGTTCGCGGCACTGACCATGGTTTCGGCCTATCCCGGAATATCCAACGCCGATCTGGCCCGGCTGGCGGTGCTGACGCCGCAGACGGTGAGCGTGATTGTCGGCAATCTTGAAAAAGCCGGTTCCCTCATCCGTCGGCCGCATGCGGTCCATGGCCGCATCCAGCATCTCGACCTCAGCGACAGCGGCCGCGCCTTGCTGAAGAAATGCCGGGAACGCGTGTACAGGCTCGAAGCTGAACTGACCGCCGGCCTCTCCGCCGAGGAGGAACGCGCCGTGCGGCGCTGGCTGGTCGCCGTCGCGACCGCGGATACGGCACAGGCCTGAGAGCCGGCGTTTTCAGGTCGGCGCGCCGCCGTCCGTCTCGTAAAGCGTAAGCTTGCGGTCGCCGATGCCGAGCTCTGCCCAGCTCGCGCGCCATTGCGCGATATGCGCAGACTTGAAATGCGCTTCGAGCGCGGCGCGGTCGCTCCAGGCTTCCGAAACATGGATGAGCCCGGCATCCAACACATCCTGCGCATAGGAATAGCCGAGGCAGCCCGGCTCGGCGCGGCTCGCTAATATCATTCGTTGCATCGCCGGCTTTGCCTGTTCGAGCCTGCCGGGCGGCAGCCGAACCGTGCCGATGATCAGGAGCATGCGACTTTCCTTTCGCTGATGCATCGAAACAAAGACTTGAAGCGCGTCGCCTGAATCATTTCACCCCGACGCGCTTTGAGGCCGGATGAGGTTGCGTAGCCAACCTCCCACTTTCGCGCAAGCTTGGAGGGCTACGGTCAAGGGCCTGCCCTGTGTTTGGCGGCTCTTGATTTGAGGACGACATGGCGATCAGCGAAACACTCCCGTCGGGCCTTGCGGTCAAGAACGGCCGCGACGTCTTCTTCGCGCTGGGCATCGTCTTCATCCTGGCGGTGCTGTTCCTGCCGATCCCCGCCTTCCTCATCGATATGGGTCTGGCCTTCTCGATCGCGCTCTCGGTGCTGATCCTGATGGTGGCGCTGTGGATCCAGCGGCCGCTCGACTTCTCGTCCTTTCCGACCGTGCTGCTCATCGCAACCATGCTGCGGCTGTCGCTCAACATCGCCACCACGCGCATGATCCTGTCGCACGGCAATGAGGGCACGCATGCCGCGGGCTATGTCATTTCCGGCTTCTCGAAGCTGGTGATGTCGAGCGACTTCGTCATCGGCCTTATCGTCTTCATGATCCTGATCGTGGTGAACTTCATCGTCATCACCAAGGGCGCCACCCGTATCGCCGAAGTCGGCGCGCGCTTCACCCTCGACGCTATCCCCGGCAAGCAGATGTCGATCGACGCCGACCTCTCCGCCGGCATGATCGACGACAAGACCGCGCAGCTGCGCCGCCGCGAGCTGGAGGAAGAATCCTCCTTCTTCGGCTCGATGGACGGCGCCTCGAAATTCGTGCGCGGCGACGCCATCGCCGGCTTGATCATCACCGCCATCAACATCGTCGGCGGCATCGCCATCGGCTATCTGCGCCACGGCATGGGCCTCGGCCAGGCGGCCGACGTCTTCATCAAACTGTCGGTCGGCGACGGTCTCGTCACTCAGATCCCGGCCCTCATCGTCTCGCTCGCCGCCGGCATGCTCGTTTCCAAGGGCGGCACGCGCGGCTCCACCAACCAGGCGGTGTTCGGCCAGCTCGGAGCGCATCCGCGCGCGCTCTATGTCGCGTCCTCGCTGCTGGTCATCCTCGGCCTGATGCCCGGCCTGCCGCTGTTCCCGTTCTTCGCGCTCGCCGGCGCCATGGCAAGCCTCGGTTACATCATCCCGTTGCGCCAGAACCGCGAGCTTGCCGCCGCCGAAGCCCTGAAAACCCAAGAGAAGGCGAACAAGGTCGAGGAGGAAAAGAACTCGGTCAAGGCCTCGCTGGTCACTGCCGAGATCGAGCTTCTGATCGGCAAGCAGCTCTCGACCAGGCTGATGGTGGCGCACCAGGAACTGGTGTTTCGCATGTCGAAGATGCGCAAGAAATTCGCCCAGCAATACGGCTTCGTGGTGCCGGAAATACGCGTCGCCGACGACTTCGCCATCCCGCCGAAGAGCTATCAGATCAAGGTGCACGGCACGGTGGTCGCCGAGTACCAGATGCGCGTCGGCGAGATCATGGTGCTGCTCGGCACGCGCGGCGTGCCGGAAATCCCCGGCGAGGAAATCCGCGAGCCGGCCTTCGGCATGCGCGCCTATTCCGTGTTGGAAACCTTCGCCGAGGATCTGAAGCGCGAGAACTTCACCTTCGCCGACAACATGTCGGTGCTGCTCACGCATCTTTCCGAGGTGATCCGCAACAACCTGCCGCAGCTTCTGTCCTACAAGGACATGAAGGCGCTGCTGGAGCGGCTCGACCCGGAATACCGCAAGCTCGCCGACGAGATCTGCACCTCGCATATCTCCTATCCCGGCCTGCAGGCCGTGCTGAAGCTGCTGCTTGCCGAGCGCGTCTCGATCCGCAACCTGCATCTGATCATCGAGGCCATCGCCGAGATCGCGCCGCATGTGCGCCGCACCGAGCAGATCGTCGAGCATGTGCGCATCCGCATGGCGCAGCAGATCTGCGGCGACCTGTCCGAGGGCGGCATGCTCAAGGTGCTGCGCCTCGGCAACCGCTGGGATCTCGCCTTCCACCAGAGCCTCAAGCGCGACGCCAAGGGCGAGGTGCGCGAGTTCGACATCGATCCGCGTCAGCTCGAGGAATTCGGCCAGGACGCCACCAAGGCGATCCGCAAGCATCTCGAGGCCGGCGAGCGCTTCGTGCTGGTCACCGCGCCCGACGCGCGTCCCTATGTGCGCATGATCATCGAGCGGCTTTTTACCACGCTGCCGGTGCTCAGCCATGTCGAGATCGCCAAGGGCGTCGAGATCAAAGTGCTCGGAACGATCTCGTGAACGCGCTCTCGCAGGGCGTCGTCATCGCCGCCTTCCTCGCCTTCTGCCGCATCGGCGCCTGCTTCATGCTGATGCCCGGCCTGTCGAGCGCCCGCGTGCCGCTGCAGATCAGGCTGTTCGTCTCGCTCGCCGCCACCGGCGGCCTGCTCGCCTTCCTGTGGGACCGCATCTACCCGTTCGTCGATCCGCGCCCGCAGATCCTGGCGCCGATGATCGTCTCCGAGCTGCTGGTCGGCGGGCTGATCGGCGCCATGACGAGGCTTTACATGGAAGCGCTGCGCTTCATGGGCTCGGCCATCGCCATGCTGATCGGCTATGGCGGCTCGGGCGGACCGGCGATCGAGGAGCCTGAGCCGCAGGCAGCGCTTGCCGCCATCATCTCGTTCTCGGCGCTGCTTCTGCTTTTCGTCTTCGACTTCGACCACGAGATCATCAAGGCGCTGGTCGCCTCCTACACGGTCGCCCCGGTCAACGTGTTCTTCAATCCGCAGGCCGCCCTCGTCGACGTCACCGACACGGTATCGGACGCCTTCTTCCTGGTCATCCGCCTGGGCAGCCCCTTCATCGCCTATGCCATCCTGGTCAATTTGACGATCGGCTTCGTCAACAAGCTGACGCCGCAGATTCCGGTCTATTTCATCTCGCTGCCCTTCGTCATCGCCGGCGGCATGATCATCTTCTATTTCGCCGTCGGCACCTTGCTGTCGCTGTTCGTCGACGGCTTCGTCGATCTCACGCTGGCGAGATAGGCGCCATGACCACGCGCAAGGACCGCCTGAAGAAACTGGTCAGGGTGCAGGAGCAGTTGAAGGCGCTGCACGAAACGCGCCATGCCGGCTTTCTCGCCGCCGCCGTCAAGGCGGAAGCGGAGGCCAAGGAACTGATCGAGCATTTCGACACCGACAATTCGCTGGCCGGCCTGTTTCCCGCGCTCTACCACCGGCGTATCACCGACGCGCTCGGCAAGCAGAAACAGAACCTCGAGAACGCCCGCCAGGAGGCGTCGCTGATCGCCACCGCGACGGCGCGTACCAACATGGTCGAGCGCGCCTACAAGGACGTTCGCCGCCGCGACGAGCGCGAGCGCTCCGACCGCGAGCGGCTCGACCTCATCACGCAGAAGCGAATCTCCGACGGCTGATCGCCGCAAGCCTGCCACAAGCTTGTTGAGTCATTGTGCAACTAACAAAACCCGGCAAAAAGGCAGTGCTTTCTTGGCGATATCTCCCCCCAGCGACATCGTGATGGACGTCGCCCGCGCTGCGGAGCCGGCCGATCTCGAGGCCGCGCGGGCAGCACTCCTGAAGCGGGCGGGCGGTGCGCCGGGCGCGTTCTCCGTCGATCCATCCGCCACGGTCGATGCCGGCTCCGTGCTCTCGCGCGCTACGGCCGACAAGGCGGAAGCCGTTAATCCGGCGAAGAAGTTCCAGCGCTTCGAGGCGATGGTGCTGACGACCTTCATCCAGAACATGATGCCCAAGGACACCGAAGGCGTTTACGGCAAGGGCCTGGCCGGCGACATGTGGAAATCGCAGCTCGCCGAAAAGGTAGCCGATGTCATGGCCGCGCATGGCGGCATCGGCATCGCCAAATCGATGCTGGCCGATCATTATCTCGACGGCAAGCACAAGGTGCCGATCGGTCCGGTTGCCGGGGGGCCGCAGAAAACCGAGATCGACCAACAGACCAGGCTATCGACCTCGATGCTCGAGGAGCTTGAGCGCAAAGCCGCACGGTCGATGACCGGCGACGACACAACCATAAAAACGGATATCAAGATCTAGGGACCTACATGGCCGACCAAACGGACCTTTCCAACCTTCCCGCGCGGACCAACGCAATGGAAGCGCCCGCCGCCGCACGACCCGGCAACCTCGCCGCCATCATCGGCCGCATCGAGGAAGCCGTGGACGAGGAGACCGCCGGCATCCGCAGCGGAACAGCCTATGACCTCAAGGCCTCCAACGCGCGCAAGAGCCGGTATCTCTACGAGCTGAACCGCGCCATGAAAGGCGCCAACGAGATCGAATTCCTCGAGCAGCATCGCGAAGGCCTGCTGCGGCTGCGCCAGAAACTGGCGAAGAACGAGGCGGCGATCCTAGCACATCTCAACGCCGTCAACGAGGTTGCCACGCTTCTGCGGAACGCCATCCAACGCGCCGATGCCGATGGTACCTATTCGGCGAGCGAATTCGGAATGGCGCGGGCCTGATGAGATGATCAAGGCGCAAGGACGGACCCGGTGATCAAGTTCATCGCCGCCGCGCTGTGGATTTGCGCCGTGACGCTTGGCGCGGTTTTCTATTCCTTCCAGGCGGCCGGTCAGCGCGGCGTGGGCGAACCGCCGAAGCCGATGCTGGGCGGCCTCGACTATGTCAAGACCGACATGATCTCGGTGCCGCTGCTGCGCGACGGCAGGATCGAGGGCTATTTCCTCACTAAGCTCGTCTACACGGTGGAGCCGGACCAGATAAAGAAGCTGTCGATCCCGGCGCAGGCGCTGATGACCGACCAGGTCTATTCCTATCTCTATTCCAACCCGCAGATCGATTTCACCAAGAAGGAATCGATCGATCTCGACGCCTTCCGCAAGTCGATCCACGACACCATCAACACCCGTGTCGGCGTCGAGCTGGTGCACGAGGTGCTGATCGACCAGGTCAACTTCCTCTCCAAGGACGATATCCGCGACAACGCGCTTCGCCGCCGCAAGAATGCCGGCGAAACCGCGGCGGCGATGACCAAGCCTTTCCAGGCACATTGATTGCCCCCCAAGGGGTGGTGCCGGCGACAACCGCTTGCCCGTGATGCGAGATGACGCATGGTGACCGCGTTGACGTTAACGTCAACTCGAAGCTATATGCGCCGGTGACAGGCGACCGCGCGCAGGCGCGGCGCGCCTACCTCGCCCAGCGGCTCGACAAGCCGGTGCGCGTCAACGCAACCAACGAGGAGAACCGCCATGGGCGTTCAGGAGATTGCCGACAAGATCAAGTCGCGCGTGGCAAGCGCGGGCTTCGAGCATTCGGTCAAGTTCGACACCGGCAGCGACGGCGTCATCGTCATCGACGGCGCGACCGTCACGACCGCCGACGCGCCGACCGACTGCACGATCAAGCTCTCGCTCGATGATCTGGAGCAGTTGATTGCCGGCGACCTCAACCCGACCATGGCCTTCATGGCCGGCAAGCTGAAGGTCGAAGGCGACATGACGGTCGCCATGGCGCTCGGCCAGTTGCTCGGCTGATCATTCGCAAAAAACAACGCCGCTCACCGGGCGGCGTTGTTTTTTGTCGAACAGTAGGCGTCAGGCGACGAACTCCAGCGCCTGTCCCTTGAGCTTGCGGCCGACGGCCTTGATCGTGCCCTTTGCGCCGTCCAGCGCGCCGTCCTTCAACTCCAGCGCCAAGAGCCGGTGCCGCTCATAGGGGCCAGGCATGGCAAGCGTTCCGGTGCGGTCGGCCGAAAAGCCGAACCGCCCGTAATAGGGCACATCGCCGACAAGCAGGATCGCGCCGTGGCCGAGCCGTGCGGCTTCGGCAAGCGCGTGCCGCATCAGCGCCGAGCCGATGCCGCCGCTCTTCAATCCCGGCTCGACCGCGAGCGGGCCGAGCAGGAGCGCCGGACCGCCCTCGCCCAGCCTCACATCCCAAAGCCGCACCGTGCCGACGACCACGCCCGACGCGTCGCGGGCGACAAAGGCCAGGCCTTCCGAAGGCCGGCGGCCGCGCCGCAGCTTCTCGGACGACTTCGTCTTGCGCTTCGGCCCCATGGCGCGGTCGAGCAGCGCTTCACGCGCCGCGAGATCGCCGGCGCCTTCGCCAACGACGACGAAGGCCGGCGCCTGGGCGGCCCCCTCGCCCGGCGCGCCGCGCGAGCCAGCCTGTGCCCAAAGGGCCAGGGAGGGCACGAACGCATTTTCAGGCGAAGTGGAAACCGGTTCGCCGTAAGAAAATGCGCCAAGAAGCGCTGCCGTGAAGCTATTCTCCCCCGCGGAGAAAAGCTCAGCCGACGGTCCGGACGAGGGGGCAATTTCGGTGGCCGCGACGGCCGATTTGATCAGGTATTCCATGTCCGCGATCCTTCACGAGCGGAGATCTGTTCCACAAGCGAGCCCGGGCGGATGACAGGCACCCACTCGGGTTGATCTGAGCGGTTTCTTGCGAACTGCTCAGATCACGTAGGATCGGAGGGGCTCGAAGCCGTTGAACGCGACCGCCGAATAGGTGGTCGTGTAGGCTCCGGTGCCTTCGATCAGAACCTCGTCGCCGATGGTCAGCGACAAAGGCAGCGGATAAGGCGTCTTCTCATACATCACGTCGGCCGAATCGCAGGTCGGGCCGGCGAGCACGCAAGGCGCGGTCTCGGAGCCGTCATGGCGCGTGACGATCGGATAGCGGATCGCCTCGTCCATGGTCTCGGCGAGGCCGCCGAACTTGCCGATGTCGAGGAACACCCAGCGCACATTGTCGTTGTCGGCCTTCTTGGAGATCAGCACGACTTCCGACTTGATGACGCCGGCATTGCCGACCATGCCGCGGCCCGGCTCGATGATCGTCTCGGGCAGCGCGTTGCCGAAATGCTTGCGCAGCGCCGAAAAGATCGCCTGGCCATAGGCCTGAGCTGCCGGCACGTCCTTCAGGTAACGGGTCGGGAAACCGCCGCCCATGTTGACCATCTTCAGGAAGATGCCTTCGTCGGCGAGCGTCGCGAACACCTTCTTGGCGTCGCCCAGCGCACGGTCCCAGGCCGACAGATCGGTCTGCTGCGAGCCGACATGGAACGACACGCCATAGGCGTCGAGGCCAAGGCCCTTGGCATGGCGCAGCACGTCGACGGCCATCGCAGGCACGCAGCCGAATTTGCGCGACAGTGGCCACTCGGCGCCCTCGCCGTCGGTCAGCACGCGGCAGAACACGCGCGAGCCGGGGGCGGCGCGGGCGATCTTCTCGACCTCCTCGACGCAGTCGACCGCGAACAGGCGGATGCCGAGTTGGAAGGCGCGTGCGATATCACGCTCCTTCTTGATGGTGTTGCCGAAGGAAATGCGGTCCGCGGGCGCGCCAGCGTCCATCGCCATCTCGACTTCGGCAACCGATGCGGTGTCGAAGGACGAGCCCATCGCAGCAAGCAGGCGCAGGATTTCCGGCGCCGGGTTTGCTTTCACCGCATAATAGATCTTGGAATCGGGCAACGCCTTCTCGAAGGCGCGGAAATTGTCGCGCACGACATCGAGGTCGACGACGAGGCAGGGGCCGTTCGGACGTCGGGTGGCGAGGAAGTCAAGGATGCGCTGGGTAGCCATCGGGGTCTCTCCATAAACGCCTTTCGGCGCGCAATAAGGCTGCGGGACGCGGGCTGTCGGCTTCGCGGACGCGTGGTGGACAAAGGCGGGACGTCAAATTCATGGGACCAGCCGGTGGAGACCCCGGAACCATGAAATGCCGTCTCGCGGCGATGAACCTTGGCCTTGCCCGGCCTCGGTTCGCTTTGTCTGCCTTGGCTTGGATGGGAAACCCGTCCGCACTGCCGGCAATGAAGGTGTGCCTCTTTAGTAACCCCGGTCTTTGGACAACCGGAAGAGAACCAGAAAGGCCCGCACCGTCGTTGCTTCAAGGTGTCCTCGGGCTGGCGGTTGGCCGCTAGACCGACTGGAGGGGTTGGCTCCAGTTACCTTACCGATTGCCCTCACCATTCGAGGATCGGCGGACACCCACAGGCACGTGCGACTTTGGGCAAGCGCGATATAGGAGCGAAGAGTTTCACAATCAATAAAAATCGTAGGCGCAGGTTGTAAAATTTCTGGCATCGAACAATGTTTGTCGGACCGTATCCGGAAATCGAACGATGCCAGGAACTCAAGGGCCGCTCAATGCCTTCCTCGATCTGCGCCAAATGCCTGTGGCGAATGCGGAATTAGGCCCGCTCGCCGGCCTGCGCCTTGCCGTCAAGGATATCTACGACGTCGCCGGCTACCGCACCGGCTGCGGCAACCCGCAAAGGTTCGCGGAGGCGCATGCCGCCTCGCGCACGGCCGAAGCGGTGCAGACGATTCTCGATGCCGGCGCGCGATTCGTCGGCAAGACCCAGACAGACGAGTTGGCCTTCTCGTTGTTCGGCCAGAATTCGCATTTCCCGTTTCCGGTCAATCCCGCGGCGCCCGAGCGCGTCACCGGCGGCTCCTCCTCCGGCTCGGCGGCCGCGATAGCCGGCGGGCTGGCGAACATCGCCACCGGTTCCGACACCGGTGGTTCGATCCGCGCGCCGGCGAGTTTCTGCGGCCTGATCGGACTGCGCACCACGCACGGCCGCATCCCACTCGACGGGACGATGAAGCTGGCATCGAGCTTCGATACTTTCGGCTGGTTCGCCGACGACATCGAGACCTATGAGACGGTCGGCAAGCTTTTGCTCGGCCGCGATTCGCACCAGCACCCGCTGAACCGGCCGCTGTCTATCCGCTGGCTCGACGCCTTCGTCACCGGCCCGACGGAAGCCGCGGAATATGCGCGCATGAAGGCGCTTGCCGCGTCCGTGATCGGCCAGCCGGCGGAGACCGAATACGCCTTCGCCTCGTTCCCCGACGAACTTTACTGGTGCTTTCGCCGCCTGCAGGCCTTCGAGGCCTGGCGCGAGCATGGCGACTGGATCTCGGCCGGTGGCCGCCTTGGCCCCGGCGTTGCGGAACGCTTCGGCTTCGGTCGCACCATCGATGCCAAAACTGCCGCCAGCGAGGCGGCGCGGCGGCTGGCTTTCCGCGCCGAGTTCGGGGCGATGCTCGGCAACAACGGCTTTCTGGTCCTGCCCACCGTTCCCGGCGCAGCACCGCTCGCTTCGAGCACGCCGGAACAGTTCCAGGCCTATCGCAAAAGAGCATTGCAGCTGCTGTGCCTCTCCGGCCTTTCGGGCTTTCCGCAGATCACCTTGCCGATCGGCTCCGTCGATGGCGCGCCCTTCGGCCTGTCGCTTCTGGGCCCTTCCGGCAGCGACGTTGCCCTGATACGGCTCGGCCGCAAGATTCTCGACGCGGCACGAAAGGTCTGACCATGGATACATTGACCCGCATGCGGGCCTTCATCGACGTGGTCGAGGCCGAGGGCTTTTCGGCCGCGGCGCGCAAGATCGGCCGCTCAAAGGCGCTGCTGTCGAAATATGTGCGCGAGTTGGAGGACGAGCTCGGCGCGCTGCTTCTGAACCGCACCACGCGCCAGTTCTCGCTGACCGAAGCCGGCCACACCTATTATCAGCGGGCGTCGGAAATCGTGCGCGAGGTCGACAACCTCGCCGAGGCGGTGCGCCAGTCTTCCGGCGACGTTCGCGGCAGGATCAAGCTGTCGGCCGCCCGCACCTTCGCCGACGCGCCGATCGGTCAGTCGTTGATCGACTTTACCAGGCAGCACCCCGACATCGTGCTCGACATCCATCTCGACGACCGGTTCGTCGATCTGGTCGAGGAAGGTTTCGACCTTGCGGTGCGCATCTCGCGGCTGGAGAACTCCTCGCTGATCGCCAGGCGGCTGGCGCCGTTCTCTGTCAGGCTTTGCGCATCGCCGGAGCTGATCGCCAAGCATGGTGCGCCGACGCGCCCGCAGGACCTCGCCAACATGCCCTGCATCGTCGACACCAATGGCCGTTCGCTGGCCAACTGGCGCTTCAAGGGTGAGGGCGAAGAGTCCATCAGCGTCGCCGTTTCGGGGCCGATCGAGGTCAACAGCCCGATCGTGGCAAGGGTAGCCGCGGTCTCCGGCCTGGGCTTCGCCATGCTGCCGGATTTCATCGCCGCCCCCGACATCGCATCCGGCAAGCTGGTCAGCGCGCTCGACGATCGCCTCCTGGCGGGCACCGGCATCTTCGCCGTCTACCCGCACCGCCGCTATCTGCCGGCCAAGGTGCGGGTCTTGGTCGATTTTTTGGTGCACTGGTTCAGGACGCGCGATACCGTCTGATGCATGTCGCGGAGACCTATGCAGCGGTATGCATCAAAGGAAAGCTGAGGCGCGTCCCAATTTCGCCGGCTTTCTGTTAACTCTCGGGCTCGCCCCCTAGGGCAATTCCAGGAAAAGTGCATAGCGGTTTTCCGCCCGGAATTGCGCAAAAACAAATAGTTAGAGCGGTTCAGCGATTCCATGAAATGCTGAACCGCTCTATGTCAATGGAATCGCGGCCCGGAATGCATCTGAAACGGCAAGCAACCATGCTGGCTTCGGCCCTTGCGGCCACATTTGCCGTCGTCGGGCCGGCCGAGGTGCACCCGCATGTCTTCGCCGAAGCTCGCCTCGACGTCATCCTGAGCCAGGATCACCAAAGTGTGACGGCGCTGCGCCACCTTTGGCGCTTCGACGACCTGTTTTCGAGTACAGTGATGATGGAATTCGACAAGAACTCCGATCTGAAACTTGACGACAAAGAGCTCAAGGAAGTGGCCGACACCGTCCATTCCTCGCTGGCCGAGTTCAACTACTTCCAGCTCGTCACCCAGAACGGCAAGGACGTCCCGATGGTCCCGCCGCCGCACCTGATGGCGAACTTCGACAACGACCAGCTGATCATCCTGTTCGAATCGCAGCCGAAGACACCGATCAAGCTGACCGGCAAGATCGACATCGGCGTCTATGATCCGACCTTCTATACGGCGATCGACTTTACCGACGACGCCAACCTGACCATCGAAGGCCTGCCCTCGACCTGCACCAGGAAGGTCATCCGTCCGGATCCGGACGAGGCGATCAAGGAAAACCAGAAGACCCTGACGGACGCGTTCTTCAATGATCCGACAGGCACCGACATGAGCAAGATCTTCGCCACCAAGCTCGAGTTGAACTGCCCGCCGGAAGGATAATTTGGTGATGAAACCGTCGCTGCGCGCAAGCAGGTTCCGCAAAAGTGTCCCACGGTTTTGCGATCGGAAACTGCGACAAGCAAGGGAATCTAAGCGGATATTCGTGGGGCATCCCACGAATATCCGCTTAGCGCTCGGCCTGTTGGCCACCACCCTGGTGATCACCCATTTGCCTGTCGTCGCGCATGCGCAAAGCTCGCTCGGCATCGGCACCAATGACGGCATGGCGCCGACCACCACGGGCCCGTTCGCCCACATCCTGATGTGGATCAATCTGCGCCAGCAGGAATTCTACCATTCGCTGGCGGCCGCAATGAAGGCGATGCGCCAGGACGGCAGCAAGCTCTGGGTGCTGATCGGGCTGTCATTCGCCTATGGCATCTTCCACGCCGCCGGTCCCGGCCACGGCAAGGCGGTGATCTCTTCCTATATGGTGGCCAATGAGGTGGCGCTGAAACGCGGCGTCATGCTCTCCTTCGTCTCGGCGCTGCTGCAGGGCCTGACGGCGGTCGTCGTCATGATGCTTGCCTATTTCGTGCTGCGCGGCACCGCGATCTCGATGACCGATGCGGCCTGGTTCCTGGAAATCTCGAGCTATGTGCTGGTGACGCTGTTCGGCGCCTGGCTGCTCTGGCGCAAGCTTGGTCCGTCGATCCTGCGCCTGTTGGGCAGAACCCCCGCCTACAGCCTGTCGGCCGCCCATGCCGGCCATTCGCATGGCGGGCATTCCCATGCCGGGCACGCGCGCGCTCATGCGCATTCGCACGCGCACGGTCAGGATCATGGCTCGCATGACCACCACCATCACTCCGCACATGACCACGCTCACGCCGACCACGAGCATGGCCTGGACGAAGTCTGCGAGACCTGCGGCCATTCGCATGCGCCGGACCCGGCAATGCTTTCGGGCGACCGCTTCGACTGGCGCACGGCCTGGTCGGCGGTGGCCGCCGTCGGCATCCGCCCCTGCTCCGGCGCGCTGATCGTGCTGAGCTTCGCGCTGCTCAACGGGCTGTGGGTAGGCGGTCTGCTTTCGGTGCTGGCGATGTCGATCGGCACCGCGATCACCGTCTCGGCCTTAGCGACAGTCGCGGTGCTGGCGAAGAACTGGGCGGTCTATTTCGCCGGCGAAGGACGCATCGGCGACCGCATCCATTCGATCGTCGAGATCGGCGGCGCGGCCTTCATCTTCGTGGTCGGTCTGCTGCTGTTGTCGGCCAGCTTGTCGGGCGGTGCCTGAAGTCTCTCAAACCTGTCAGGCGATCTTTCCGCCCAACTCATCATCGATATGAGCCTGGATGATCTCGTCGAAATTGCTTTCGGCGGCAAAGCCGAGTTCCCTCGCCCGCCTTGCCTCGAACCGAGTCGGCCAACCCTTGACGATCGCCCATACGGTCTCGTCGGGCTGCTCGCGGATCAAGCTCACCGCCTTCGCCCCGGCAATGCGTTCCAGCGCCTCGATCTGCTCGCCGACTGTGACGGCGACGCCAGGCATTGTGAGGTTGCGGCGTGGGCCGACCGCTTGACCGTCGATCTCGGCCGCATGGACAAGGAAATTGACCGCCGAGCGCGGGCTGGCATGGGTGTGCAGCACCGAGCGCGGCACCGGCAGGATCGCTTCCTGGCCGCTCAGCGGCTCGCGGATGATGCCGGAGAAGAAGCTCGACGCCGCCTTGTTGGGTTTGCCCGGGCGCACGCAGATCGTCGGCAGGCGGATGCCGATGCCGTCGAAGAAGCCGCGTCGCGTATAGTCGGCAAGCAGCGCTTCGCTCATCTGCTTCTGCGTGCCGTATGAGGTGAGCGGCGTCGGATGGAATTCGTCCGGGATGACGTCTGGGAACGGCGCGCCGAACACGGCGATCGATGAGGTGAAGACAAGGCGCGGTGCAAACGCCGCCAGCCGCACGGCGTCGAACAGTGCGCGCGTGCCGTCGAGATTGACCCGGTAGCCGAGATCGAAATTGGCCTCCGCCTCGCCCGACACGATGCCGGCCAGATGGAAGATCACATCCGGACGGGAGGCTACGAGCGCAGCCATGGCGCCGGGTGTCGAAAGGTCGCCGGTGTGGATCGAGACATCGACGCCCGCGAGCGCCGGCGCCTGCGGCGCCACGATGTCATGCAGGTCGAGCGCCGTTATTTTCTGCCCACGCAAAGCGCCGTCCTTGGCCAGCCGCGCGATAAGCTTGCGGCCGACCATTCCGGCTGTACCCGTGATCAGTATTCTCATCTTCAGAGACCTTTCTTGCGCTGGCTGCGTCCGCGCAGCCATAGGACGACGAACAGCCCGACCATGAAGATCACGGCGATGATTGCCGCCAGGACTGTCGATACCTTGCCCGCGGCCAGCATAATGGTCGGCAGGAAATAAGCGGCGAGACCGAACACGAGCAGTATCACAGCAGCGGCGGTCGCAGCGTTGCGTGTGTCACTATCCATCGGCAGGCATTCCTCGTTCGAGGCCGTTCGGCTTCATCGTCGCGGCGTGATCAGTGATAGTGTCGGCGATCGCGCGGCGCATCATGCGCGTGGTCGTGATCATGGTGGTGGTCATGCTCGTCATGGCTGTCTGCGCATTGGCCGAATTCGGGCTCGACCGTGGCATGCTCGATGCCATGCTTGACAGCAAGCCGTTTCTTGATGGCGCTCACCGCCACATGCGGATCGACGCCGTCATTCAGGCAGGCATGCAGCGTCGCCATGTTGGAGGTGCCGTCAAGCGACCAGACATGCATATGATGCACCTCGCGCACGCCCTTGACCGCGCCTTCGATATCTTTGGCGATCACGTCGCGGTCGAGGCTTGCCGGCACGCCCTCGAGCAGGACATGCGCCGCCGCGCGCATCAAAGACCAGGCCGTCGTCAGGATGAGGAGCGACACCAGCACCGACAGGATCGGGTCGATCGGCGTCCACCCCGTCGTCAGGATGATGACGGCGGCGACAATTGCCGCGGCCGAGCCCAGCAGGTCGCCCAGCACATGCAGGATGGCGCCGCGCATGTTGAGGCTCTCGCGGTCGCCGCCATGCAGCACGAAGAAAGAGGCGATATTGACCAGGAGGCCGGCCACCGCCACCACCAGCATCGGCCCGCCAAGCACGGGAGCCGGATGCATCAACCGTCCCCAGGCTTCGTAGACGATCCAGAGCGCGATGACGAAGATGGCGATGCCGTTGGTGTAGGCGACCAGCGTCTTCACGCGGGCGAAGCCGTAGGTCAGACGGCCGGTGGCCGGACGCCCCGTCAAATGGAAGGCGTACCAGGCAAGTCCGAGCGCGATTGCGTCGGCAAGCATGTGTCCGGCGTCGGCGACCAGCGCCAGCGATCCGGTCAGCCAGCCGCCCAGCGCCTCGGCGACCATGAAGCCCGCGGTCAGGCAGGTGGCGACCAGCACCCGCTTCTTATCGGTCGAGCCATGCACATCGCCGGGACCATGGCTATGACCGGCGGAGCCGTGGTCATGCGAACCGTGGTCATGCGCCATCGCCAAACTCCTGTCTGCCGACCATGGTCCCGAGAGCCGGTTTGCCGGTTCTCAGGATCATGATCTACGCGCCGAACTCGGCGCGAAAATCCTCGAGCCGCCGCTTCTGGCCGCCCTCGCCATCGAAATTCGCCGGATCGAGCCATGCCTCATACGCCTTGCGCAGTGCCGGCCATTCCTTGTCGATGATCGAATACCACGCCGTATCGCGGTTTTCACCCTTGACCACAAGATGCTGGCGGAAGATGCCTTCGAACTTGAAGCCGAAGCGCTCGGCCGCGCGTTTCGACGGCTCGTTGCGGTTGTTGCACTTCCACTCGTAGCGGCGGTAGCCGAGATCGTCGAAGAGATATTTCGCAAACAGGAACTGCGCCTCGGTCGCTGCCGGCTTGCGCGAGATCAGTGGCCCCCAATAGATGTTGCCGATTTCGCCGACGCCGTTGTTGGCGTCGATGCGCATCAGCGTCTGGCGCCCGGCGATCTTGCCGCTCGCCTTGTCGATGACGGTGAAGAACAGCGGATCCTCGCTCGCTTCGGCCTTGTCCAGCCATGGCTGGAAGGCGGCGCGGGTATCCGGCGGATAGTCGGGCAGCCAGGTGAAACGCCCACCGGCATCCGAAACCGAAGAGGCCTCGTAGAGGCCGTCGCCATGCTTTGCCGCGCTCAGCGGCTCGAGCCTGACGGTGCGTCCCTCGATCGCCTTGCGTTCCGGCCGCGGGCGCGGCTGCCAATTCTTCAGATCTTGCGACACCGACCACTCCAATCCGTTTGACTTTTACCAGCGGACGGTCACAAAAACGCTCGCTCACAGAAAGAACCACAGGGACGGGAAAAATGCTCCACACGATCGCAGCCTTCGACCGTCTCGGCGAGGAAAATGCCTTCGCGGTGCTGGCCCGGGCCACCGCGCTTGCCCATCAGGGTCGCGATATCATCAACCTCGGCATCGGCCAGCCCGACTTCAAGACGCCGCAGCATATCGTCGAGGCGGCGATCAAGGCGCTGCGCGACGGCCACCATGGCTATACGCCGGCCAACGGCCTTTTAGCCACCCGCGAGGCGGTCGTGCGCCGCACGCTGACCACCACCGGCGTCGAGGTGTCGCCCGAGAATGTGATGATCCTGCCCGGCGGCAAGCCGACGATGTTCGCCGCGATCCTGATGTTCGGCGAGCCGGGTGCGGAGATCCTT
The DNA here is from genome assembly GCF_033977145.1 of Mesorhizobium montanum. Lineage (NCBI taxonomy): Bacteria > Pseudomonadati > Pseudomonadota > Alphaproteobacteria > Hyphomicrobiales > Phyllobacteriaceae > Mesorhizobium > Mesorhizobium montanum. The sequence goes on from NZ_JAVIJF010000030.1 coordinate 50,338, forward strand.
TATCCCGATCCCGGCTTTCCGATCTATCGCTCGATGATCGAGTTCACCGGCGCCGACCCTGTACCGGTGCCGATCCGCGAGGAAAACGGCTTTGCCTTCTCGGCCGATGAGACGCTGGCGCTTATCACGCCGAAGACCAGGCTGCTGATCCTCAACTCGCCCGCCAACCCGACCGGTGGCGTCACCCCGCGCGCCGAGATCGAGAAGCTGGTCAAGGGGCTGGAGAACCATCCCCAGGTCGCCATCATGTCCGACGAGATCTATGACGTCATGACCTATGACGGCGAGACCCACTGCTCGCTGCTCGATTTCCCCGAAATTCGCGACAGGCTGATCGTGCTCAACGGCTGGTCGAAAACCTGGGCGATGACCGGCTGGCGCATGGGCTGGTCGATCTGGCCGAACGGCGAAAAGGGTGCCCATCTCTACGACAAGGTGCGCAAGCTGGCGGTGAACTGCTGGTCCTGCGTCAACGCGCCGAGCCAGTTTGCCGGCATCGCGGCGATCGACGGCCCGCAGGACGACGTCGAGAAGATGATGCGTGCCTTCGACAACCGCCGCAAGATCGTGGTCGAGGGGCTGAACGCGCTTCCCGGCATTTCCTGCATCACGCCGAAGGGCGCCTTCTATGCCTTCCCCAACGTGTCGAAAACCGGCTGGAAGGCCAAGAAGCTCGCCTCGGCGCTGCTCGAGGATGCCGGCGTGGCGCTGATCGGCGGCCCCGATTTCGGCGTTCTCGGCGAAGGCTATGTCAGGCTGTCCTACGCCAATTCCGAGGAGAACATTTTGCGCGCGCTGGAGCGGATCGAGGCGTTCCTGAAGAAGTAACGCCTCAGCCGCTCATCCGCGCCCGACGAACGGCATCTTCGTCGCCATCACGGTCATGAACAGCACATTGGCGTCGAGCGGCAGGCTGGCCATGTGAAGCACCGCGTCGGCGACGCGCTGGACATCCATCACCGCCTCGGCGGCGATCGAGCCATTGGCCTGCGGCACGCCGATCGTCGTCGGCTGCACCATCTCGGTCAGTGCATTGCCGATATCGATCTGCCCGCAGGCGATGTCGAAGGGCCGCCCATCGAGCGCCAGCGTCTTGGTGAGCCCGGTGATCGCGTGCTTGGTCGCCGTATACGGCACGGAGCCCGGCCGCGGCGCATAGGCCGATATCGAGCCGTTGTTGATGATGCGGCCGCCCGTCGGCTTTTGCCGACGCATGGCGCCGAAGGCTGCGCGTGCGCAAAGGAACGATCCGGTGAGATTGACGCCGACGACATCGTTCCAGACTTCGACCGGGATCTCGTCGATCAGCGTCGACTTGTAACCCATGCCGGCATTGTTGAAGAGCAGGTCGACGCGGCCGAACGCCTCGAGCACGGTCTCGAACATGTCATCGACCTGGTCGGCCTTGCTGATGTCGCAGGCGACGGCCAATGCCTTGGCTTGCGTCTTTCCCGCCCCGGCGATCGCCTCTTCCAGCACCGTCTTGCGGCGGCCGCAGAACACCGTGTTCCAGCCCGCCTTGAGCAGCGCCGTGGCGACACTCTTGCCGATGCCGGTGCCGGCGCCGGTAACGATGGCGGTCTTCTCTGCTATGGCTGTCATCGCCGTCCTGCCGGTCATGGATGGATAGACGTGGCATCGCAAATGGCAGGGATGATGGCAAGCAGTTGTTGGCGATAAACAAGAGGCCAACAAAAAGGGCGGCCATTGGCGACCGCCCCCATCTGAACCGCGCTTGGGAGGAGGAAAAGCCGGTCCGACTGATTAGAATGATGCGCTTGCTGGGTTAACGAGAGACTAACTGCATCAATGCATGTCGCCATAAGTGGGTAGCGATTCAGGGACAACGACATGCATGTCGCCTGGATCCGTTTCAGCGCGACGCGCTTTAAGGCGCGCTAACCCTCTTGCTTACCAGGGCGAACCGGGCGCGCTGCCGGCCGGCGCCTTTGCCGCCGACACCGTCGCCTCGACATGGTCGACCAGAGCGTCCGGCAGGCCGAGGCGGCCGGCGAGCAGGTCGAGATAGCCGCGCTCGGCGCGCGTGTCGGGATCGATGGTGAGCCGCGAGGCGGTGTAGAGCTCCAGTTTCTGCGCATCGGTCTTGGCGCCGGCGACAAGCGTGTCGAGATCGAGCGGGCTTTCGAGCTCGGCAAGCAGGAACTTCTCCGCTTCCGCGCCGATGCCGGCGAGCTTGAGCTTATCGGCGATCTTGTTGCGCTCTTCATCGTCGACATGGCCGTCTGCCTTCGCCGCCGAGATCATTGCCCTGACAAGCGTCAGCGTGAACTCGGCCTCGCCTTGCGGCGCCTGCGAGGGATGAAATGCGGTATCGGCGGGCGGCGGCAGCAGATCAGGCCCACCGGATGCCGGCGCCTGCGCCGGCTCGGCGCCGTTCTTGTAATTCTGATAGGCTTTGTAGGCGAGACCGCCGATCGCTGCCAGACCGCCGAGCTTGACGGCGGCGCCCGTCACCTGCCGGCCGGTGCCGGTGCCGAGCAGCACGGCGGCCAGCGCGCCGGCGGCGAGCGGATTGTCCTTCGCCATCTGCACCGCTTGCCCCGCCTTGTCGCGGACAGTCGAGCCGGTCCCAGGGATTTGCGAGCCGAGAAGGTCGTCGAGCAGCTTCTTGGGGTCGAGCATCAATGCCTCCAGAATTGGCCCGGCCGAACGCGCCCGGGCAGGGTTTCGGACGGGCAAGAGGTAGGCTCCGCGCTCTGACATTACAATGACGAGCCGGCATTTCCGCGGATGAGCGATCCGCTCAACTTCCGATGTGGCGCTTGCCGCCACGCGCCTGCGCCAGTTCCACCTGACGGTGGCGTTCGGCATAACGCTCCCGATCCTCATCTGATCGCGCTTCGAAACAATGCGGACATGCGACGCCGGCGGTGAATTTTGGCGACAGCCGGTCCTCGACCGTCAGCGGATGCCGGCAGGCGCGGCAGAGTTCGGCTTCGCCCTCCGCCAGTCCATGCGAGACGGACACACGCTCGTCGAAGACGAAGCATTCGCCTTGCCACAGGCTCTCCTCGGCCGGCACGTCCTCAAGATATTTCAGGATGCCGCCCTTGAGATGGAAGACGTTTTTGAGGCCGAGCGACCTCACATAGGCCGTCGCCTTCTCGCAGCGAATGCCGCCGGTGCAGAACATCGCCACCTTGCGGCCTTCAAGGTCTCCGCGGTGCTGCTCGACCCAGGCCGGGAATTCGCGGAAGCTGGTCGTGTTGGGATCGACCGCACCCTTGAAGGTGCCGAGCGAGACTTCATAGGCGTTGCGCGTGTCGATGACGACGGTATCGGCGTCCAAGATCAGCGCGTTCCAGTCGGCCGGCGCGACATAGGCGCCGGCGCTGGTTGCCGGATCGATATCCTCGACGCCCATGGTGACGATCTCGCGCTTAAGCCGCACCTTCATGCGATGGAACGGCATCTCGGCTGCGCTGCTGTATTTGACTTCCAGCCCGGCAAGGCCTTCGATAGTCTGGAGATGATCCATCAACCCGGCGATCGCTTCCTCGCTGCCGGCAACGGTGCCGTTGACGCCTTCACGCGCCAGAAGCAGCGTGCCCTTGATGCCGCGCCCGCAACAGAAGGCGGCGAGCGGCGCGCGCAGGGCCTCGTATCCGTCGAGCCGGGCAAATTTGTAGAGCGCGGCGACGCGGATTGGCTGAATTTCTGGGATCGTTGTCATGGCCATGCCACTAGACCGTGGTGAAAGCGGTTTCAAGGCAAAGCAGGAAACGCGGCTGGCGCGCGGCATCGCGACGCGCCTGCCTTCGTGGACTTGGCACAACCCTTCTGCTAATCGGTTGAAATCGATTGAAATGGAGACCAGCACATGACCAGCAAGACCGAAAAGCTCCTGTCGCTTCTCAATGGTCAGCCGGTTATCCCGGTGCTCAAGATCGCCAAAATTGCCGATGCCGTGCCACTTGCCCGTGCTCTGTCGCGCGGCGGCTTGCGGGCCATAGAGATCACGCTGCGCACGGCCGATGCGCTGGAAGCGATCCGCCGCGTGGCCGCCGAAGTCGAGGAAGCCATTGTCGGTGCCGGCACCATTCTCGACGCCAAGCAATTCGACGAAGCCGCCGTCGCCGGCTCGAAATTCATCGTCAGCCCCGGCATCACCAGCCAGCTTCTCGATGCGGCCAAGGACAGCCCGGTGCCGCTGTTGCCCGGCGCCATCACGCCCGGCGAGATCATGGCCGCGCGCGAGGCCGGCCTGCACTTCCTGAAGTTCTTTCCGGCCGAGCAGTCCGGCGGCATCGCCTCGCTCAAAGCCTTTGCCTCGCCGCTTGCCGACGTGAAGTTCTGCCCGACCGGCGGCATAACGGCCAAGAACGCCGCCGACTATCTGAGCCTGCCCAACGTCATCTGCGTCGGCGGCTCCTGGGTAGCGCCCGACGATCTCATCAAGGCCGGCAAGTGGGACGAGATTGAAGCGCTGGCGCGGGAGGCGAGCAAGCTCGCCAAATAACTCAGCTAAGCTCACCAGGGTAGCGGGCCGTTCTCGTCGAAGTAGCCGCCGGTCGGACCGCCGGCCTCCAGCGTCGCCAGCCGCACGATGACCTCGGCCGCCTGCTGCACTGTCCGACCGCCTCTTTGCGCGTTGAGATCCGTCGCGGTGTAGCCGGGAGCGGCCGCGTTGACCAAGATGCCGCGCGGCGCGAGTTCCCGCGCGAAGGCCAGCGTTATGGCATTGAGCGCCGTCTTCGAGCTGCCATAGCCCATGACATTGGGTGACTGGGTGTTGCCGGCCGCGCGTGCCAGCGATCCGAGATAGCTGCTGACCATGACCATGCGGGCAGCGGGCGATGCCAGGAGCAGCGGCAGGAACGCCTGGGCGACCCGCACCGGACCGAAGACGTTGACGTCATAGGTGGCTTTCACGTCGGCGATATCCTCCCGGCTCGGCGGCCGCCCGTAGCGGCCGTCCGGACCGAGCGCGTCGACATAGCCGGGAGCGATGCCGGCATTGTTGACCAGCACATCCAGGCCAGATGCCCGTGCCGCGACCGCTTTGGCCGCGGCGGCCACGCTTTCGTCGCTGGCGACGTCGAGCGCAAGCCACTCGACGTCGAGCCCTTCGTCGCGCAGGGCTTCCACCGCGGTCTCACCGCGCCCGGCATCGCGGGCGCCGAGCCAGACCTTGAACCCCATCGCCGCCAGCCGCCGTGCAGTCTCGAACCCGATGCCCTTGTTGGCGCCGGTCACCAGCGCGTTCCTTTGCGTCGTCATTTCCATTCTCCTGTTTCGGTGACTAGAAATGACGTCGACCGATTTGCTTCGCGCGCCGGATACTCGCGCCCTCTTGCCTAATCCTCTCAACAAGGTGCGCGTCTCCGCGTCACCTAAGTGCGCGTTTACGCGTCACTGGGTGCGCGTCGCCGCATCACCTGGGTGCGGGTTTACGCGTCACCTAAGTGCGCGTCTTCGCGTCGCGTTGGTTGCGCGGCTCGCTTGGATCGACAATGCTGGAACCATGAACGAAGCGCTTCAGGAATTGATCGCGATCGCCGGCCGCCATGCACGCGGTCGGCGAACGAAGACGGCGATCCCGCGCGTTACGATCGGCCGCAGCGAGGTTCCAACGCCGCCGCTGCCCGAGCTCTGCCAGCCGACGGCCTTGTTCGTGTTGCAGGGCACCAAGTCGGTGCTGATCGGCGACCGCACGCTTTCCTATGGCGCCGGCAGTTACTTCATCTACGTGGTGGAGACACCTGCGACCAGCCAGTTGATCGAAGCGAGCGCTGCCCATCCCTACATGGCCATCGCCTTTGCCCTCGACATCGAGGTGATCGCCACCTTGCTCATCGACCACAGGCCGGCGGTCGATGAGGACAGCTTTGTGACCCATCCCGCCGATGACTTGCTGCTCGACGCATCGCGCCGGATGCTGCGGCTGCTCGACCGCCCAGCCGAGATTCCCGTGCTGGCACCCATGCTCGAACGCGAGATCGCATTTCGACTGCTGCAAGGGCCGCAAGGCGAAAAACTGCGCCAACTCGCGCGTGCCGACGGCCGCCTGTCACAGATTCGCCGTGCCACCGCTTGGATTCGTCAGCACTACAACGAGCAGATCGACGTGACGGAACTGGCAGCGCTCGCGCATATGAGCAACGCTTCGTTTCATCGCCACTTCAAGGCCGCGACGGCGATGAGCCCGATCCAGTATCAGAAGCAGGTGCGTCTGCTCGAGGCGCGCCATCTGCTGATCGCGCAACCGGGCAATGCCGCGCAGGTCGCCTTTGCAGTCGGTTATGAAAGCGCTTCCCAGTTCAGCCGGGAATATGCGCGCCAGTTCGGATTGCCGCCCGCGCGGGACGCCGCGCGGCTTCTGGCCAAGGGCGAAGCGCCCACGCTGGAGATCGACTGAATGAAAAAACGGCCGGCTTGTGCCGACCGAGTTTTGCGTGAAACGTAATTACCTGCAGACCGAATGGGCAGGCGCGAACATGCGACGCGGAAAGCCGAAAGCAGGCATTTGTCGCCATCTGGTTCCCGCTCATGGATTCGAACCACGATTCACGCCTTCAAAGGGCGCTGTCCTACCATTAGACGAAGCGGGAAGACCGGGTGGTCAAATAGGCCTTCGAGAACGAAAAACAAAAGCCGCGTTGTCGTCCAACGCGGCTTTCCTGGTGTCTGGCAGGATCGCTATTTCGTTTGGAAACGGGCGACCGACAGGAACTTGACCGCGTTGCCGCTGAAGCGGCTGGCATCTTGCATCTCGCCATCCGACTGGAAGCCGGCCGTATAGACCTCGCTCGGCGGCGTATGCACGATGTTGTAGGCATAGCGCGGCGCCGTCGTCGGGTCGGTAACAGAGGCAAGGTTCACGCCAGCGCCCAGCGCCCAGCGCGCGGCCTGCGGCGGCGTCGCCACCACCATCGCCTTCGGTCCCGGCTTCAGATCGCGGGCAGCCGCCCTGGCCTCCTTTGCCGTCGTCTTCACGCCGGCGCCGATCGCCTGCGCGGGATCGGCCCCTGCCGGGAGGGCGGCGATGGCCTGGCGCGGCGAGGCCGCATCGACACCCGACGGATCGTTGAACGCCGAGCGCGGCTCCGGTACCGTCAGCGACGCGAGCTGGTATTCGGCGCCGGCACCGCCGGCCTCGACGGTCGCATTGGCTTGTTCGAGAACGGCTTTGACCTCATCCTGCTTGCCGGGCTGCGGCCGGGCGGTCGGCAGCACCGAGAACGCGTCGGTCGCGCTCTTGTCTTGGGAAGCCGTTTCCGCCAGCGCCAGAAGCACGTTCTTGTCCTTCGACGCCAGTTCGGCCGGCGTCGAGCGGTCGGGACGCCAGGTCGGCAGCGGGATGTTGTTGACCGCCACCTGTGCCGGATCGGCGCTCGCGGCATCGGCGGCGCTGGCCGTGCCGAACGGAACCTTGTCCGGTGCGGGCGCTTGTGTCGTCGAAACCGCCTGCTCCGTCGTCGCCGAGGCATCCGCCATGGCGAACGGCACGTTCTGCGGCGTCTGCTGGCCGACATCGGCCTTCGGGCGCGGCGCGAAGTCGGGCAGCGGGATTTCCTTGGGCGGCAGCGCGGCGATGATCGTCTCCGGCGTATCCTGCTGCGGCTGCGAATCGTCGGTGCTGTCATCCGCGATCTGCGGGATGGTGGCGCGCTTGGCATCCTGCGGCGCGACGATCGCGATACCCGGCTGGCTGCTGCTGCGGGCCGTGGCGACCTGCACCTGCTTCACGGCTTTCGCCTGAGGCGCCGGCGCGCTTTCATCGGCGTCATCATCGGCCTCGTCGGCGCCGCCGCCGAACCACGCCGCAAACAGGCCGCCGGAACGCTTGGTCGAGCCACCGGCGCTGGCCAGTTCGATATTCGGGGTGCCAGAGCCGGCACGCGCCTTGTAGGAAGCCATCGCCTGCTCATAGCCGGGCAGCGGGCGTCCGTCGCTCGGCACATGCAGCGTCTTGCCATTGGGGAACAGGCTGACCAGTTCCTGGCGGCTGATGCCCGGCCAGTGGCGAACATTGCCGACATCCATATGGACGAAAGGCGAGCCGGAGGTCGGGTAATAGCCGACACCACCGCCCTGCATCTTGAGGCCGATGTTGCGCAGCTTCTTCAGCGGCACGCCGGGAATGTAGAAATCCATCGCCTTGCCGAGCATGTGCTGGCTTTTCTCGGCGACACCACGGCTGCGCGAACGCAACAGCGCGTTGGTCGACGGCGAACGATAGCCGCAGACGACCTGGATATAGTCGGTAGCGCCGCTTTCGCGATAGGCTTCCCAGACGAGGTCGAGCAACCGCGGATCCATCTTGGTCGGCTCGTTGCGGCGCCAGTCGCGCAGGATGATGTTGATCTTGCGCAGGCCTTCCGGATCGTAGCGGCCATTGCGCTTGTAGACGATCTCGGCCTTCTCATGCGTATGCAGGTGATAGAGCTTGAGCGTACGAACCTCCGCCCTGACGCCCGATGTCGCCGCTGACAAAAACCCGACGGCCAAAATCACGAACGTCAGCCACCTGGCCCAGACGCTCATATCGAAATGCCGCCCGTTTTTGCGTCGTTCGACTTTGTTCAAATCAAATGGCCTTGCAGGCTGCCGTTTGTCCCCGGACTTGACCAAACGGATGCGTGGTTTTCACATCCGAATATCGATCCTAATGGTTAATCATCGTTTATTGAAGCCGAAATGCGGTAACACCGTGGCGATATCCCGTCAAAAATCGTGCGCAGCATTTCGTGGTAAACCGCTGGTTTAGATCAAGAATCCGGCCCCGGCCAGAACACGATCTGTTACCGTTAGCGTTAATGCGTGATCCTCGGCAACGCCAACCGCTGAAAACCTTGGACTTTCACGTCAAAAGCGACAATTTGACTCGGATTTTAGGCGGGCAAGGCTGATTCGAGCCTTGCCTGTCACGAGGCCAGCCGGTCTACACGGCCAGCTTCAGGATCAATGCCATATTCCTTCAACTTGCGGTAGAGCGTAGAGCGGCCGATGCCCAACCGGCGCGCGACCTCGCTCATCTGGCCGTTGTAATGGTCGATCGCGAGCTTGATCATCTCAAGTTCGACGTCGGCCAGCGCCCGCACATTGCCGCGCTCATCGAGCGCTCGAAGCGTGCCGAAACGTGGTTGCAGCCTGGCTGGTGCCTCGCTGTCGAACAAGGCAAAGCCTGTTGCGTCGGCGACCGTCTCGTCCGCTTGCGGAGATGTTTCCGCGGTCGTCTCCGCCGCTGCGGATGCCGGGTCGGCTTCGAGATTTACCGTTCCTTCCACCTGCGCCCGGATCTGCGGGAACTCCTCCTCGGTGAGCAGATCGCCCTCGGCCAGCACCGACGCCCTGAAGACCGCATTCTCCAACTGGCGGATGTTGCCCGGCCAGTCATAGGCCTGCAGCATGGCAAGCGCCGACGCCGATATGCCGGCAAGGCGCCGGCGGGGATCGGTCGGAGCGACCTTTTCCATGAAGTGCCGGACCAGGTAGGGAATGTCGTCGCGGCGATCGCGCAGCGGCGGCACGAAGATCGGGTAGACGTTCAACCGGTAAAACAAGTCCTCACGAAACTTGCCGTCCTTGACCTGCTGCAACAGGTTCCGGTGCGTTGCCGAGATCAGCCGGATATCGACCTTGACGGTGGAGCGGCCGCCGACCGGATCGACCTCGCCTTCCTGCACGGCGCGCAGCAGCTTGACCTGGACGTCGAGCGGCAGATCGCCGATCTCGTCGAGGAACAGTGTGCCGGAGCTCGCCTCGACGAATTTGCCGGTGTGCTTCTCGGTGGCGCCGGTGAAAGAACCCTTCTCGTGGCCGAACAGGATCGATTCGACCAGATTGTCCGGGATGGCGCCGCAGTTGACGGTGACGAACGGCCTTGAGCGGCGATCGCCGCTGCCCTGGATGGCGCGCGCCACCAATTCCTTGCCGACGCCGGATTCGCCCTCGATCAGGATCGGGATATTGGAGGCCGCCGCTTTCTGCCCGAGACGTATCACCCGGTCCATTGCCTGGCTGCGCGTGATCATATCCTTGAAGGTCAGATGCCCCCCGCCGCGTCGCCGCGATACGCGCTTCATCTCGTCCTCGACGGCCTCGACTTTGAGCGCGTTGGAGATCGCGGTCTGCAGCCTGTCGGGCGACGCCGGCTTGACGACGAAGTCGAAGGCGCCGTGCCGCATCGCCGAGACGACGGTTTCGATGCCGCCTTGAGCCGTCTGCACGATGACGGGAATGTTGATGGCGCGCTCGCGCATCGCCTTCAGCACCCCGATGCCGTCGAGGCCGGGCATGACAAGATCGAGAATGACGACGGATACCTCGCGCGCGTTCGGCCCGTCGAGCACGTCGAGACCGGCGTCACCGCCGTCCGTGACGATTGCGGTGTGACCGAACTTGGTCAACGCGGCCTCGAGCAGCCTGCGCTGGACCGGATCGTCATCGACTATGAGTATGGAACCTGTCATGACTGTGCTGGCCGCCCGCCTTAGAAATCCCCATGGATCATCTTGGCACAGGGTTCTAAACAAGGTTTCAAAAAACCCGGTGAACGAATTCCTTAGGATTTGACCGGCTTCTTTTTCCCTCTGATCTTGGCACCTGGTTCAAATAAATAAGGTATTGCCGATGCGCATGGAGTTTGGTCAGCGGCTTGCAGCGACAGCGTCCGGACAAGGCGCGGCAGGGCTTGGCGATCTGCCGGAGTGGAATCTCGCCGATCTCTATTCCGGCATGGAAGCGCCCGAGTTGAAGCGCGACATCGCCAAGGCGGCGAGCGACGCCATCGCCTTCGAAACCCGCTGGAAGGGTACACTGGCCGCGGAAGCCGGCCGCGGCAGCGCCGGCCGGCTGGGCGAGGCGCTGAAGGCCTACGAGGCGCTTGAGGAACTGATCGGCCGCATCGTCTCCTACGCAGGCCTCGTCTATGCCGGCAACACCGCCGATCCGCAGCGCGCCAAGCTCTATGGCGACGTCCAGGAAAAGATGACGGATGCCAGCGCGCATCTCCTGTTCTTCGCGCTCGAGCTCAACCTGATCGACGATGCGGCGATCGAAAGCGCTTTAGCCGCCGACAAGGCCTTCGGCCACTACCGACCCTGGGTGCTCGATCTCAGGAAAGACAAACCCTACCAGCTCGAAGACCGCGTCGAGCAGTTGTTTCACGAAAAATCGGTCACCGGGCGCGGTGCCTGGAACCGTCTGTTCGACGAGACGATGACCGACTTGCGCTTCGACGTCGACGGCGAGGACCTGACGCTGGAGCCGGCGCTCAACCGCCTGCAGGACGCCAATAGCGAGGTGCGCCGCCGTGCCTCCGAGGCGCTAGCCGGGACCTTCCGCAAGAACCTGCGCACCTTCACGCTTATCACCAACACTTTAGCCAAGGACAAGGAAATCTCCGACCGCTGGCGCGGCTTCCAGGATATTGCCGACTCGCGTCACCTCGCCAATCGCGTCGAGCGCGATGTGGTCGACGCGCTGGCGGCGGCCGTGCGCGAGGCCTATCCGCGGCTTTCGCATCGCTATTACGCGATGAAGGCGCGCTGGCTCGGCATGGAGGTGATGAACCACTGGGACCGCAACGCGCCGCTGCCGGAGACGCCGCAGGCTGTGATCCGCTGGGACGACGCCAGGGACACGGTGCTCTCCGCTTATCAACGCTTCTCGCCGGACATGGCCGAAATCGCGCGCGGCTTTTTCGATCGCAGATGGATCGATGCGCCGGTGCGGCCGGGCAAGTCGCCCGGCGCCTTCGCCCATCCGACGGTGCCGTCGGCGCATCCTTACGTGCTGCTCAACTACATGGGCAAGCCGCGCGATGTGATGACGCTGGCGCATGAGCTCGGCCATGGCGTGCACCAGGTGCTGGCCGCCGGCCAGGGCGCGTTGATGGCCTCGACACCGCTGACGCTGGCCGAGACGGCCTCCGTCTTCGGCGAGATGCTGACCTTCCGCTCGCTGCTCGAGCAGACCAGCGACAAACGCGAGCGCAAGGCCATGCTCGCTCAGAAGGTCGAGGACATGATCAACACGGTCGTGCGCCAGATCGCCTTCTACGAGTTCGAGCGCAAGGTGCATGCCGAGCGCAAGAATGGCGAGTTGACCTCGGACAGGCTCGGCGAATTCTGGCTGGAGGTGCAGGCCGAGAGCCTCGGGCCGGCGATCAAGCTACGCGAGGGTTATGAGGTCTTCTGGACCTATATCCCGCACTTCATCCACTCGCCCTTCTACGTCTATGCCTATGCCTTCGGCGATTGCCTGGTGAACTCGCTCTACGCCGTCTACCAGAATGCCGAGCGCGGGTTTCAGGAGAAGTATTTCGAGATGCTGCGCGCCGGCGGCACGAAACATCACTCCGAACTCCTGGCGCCGTTCGGCCTCGACGCCACCGATCCCGCTTTCTGGCAGATCGGCCTTGGCGTGATCGGTTCGCTGATCGACGAATTGGAAGCGCTCGACAAATGACAGCAACTACGGAGCGCGCATCGGCCTCAATAGTTTAGTCTGGATGCATATTAGCAACGATCTATTCTTGCTCTAAATAGCTGTTCTTCAATAACTCTCCGATGCATTTTCAACTGGCTTTCGACAAGCCATATGATAGCGTCCGGCCTCAAGCTCAGCCGGACGCATAGCGCAGGCCAGAGATGGCCGGACGCGGCGCTGCGGCGAATGCGATGATGGCCGTCGGCCCGGACAAGGCCGAACGCCGATGGCTCGGTTGAAGCCGGCGGTTCCGCCGACCACAGAACCTTTGATGATCCTCGCGGCAAGCTCGTCTTTCCGGGCCTCGGCCGACAGATCGGACTGGAGAGAGAAATGAGCACTTTCTTCTACATGCTCCTGGCGTTCGTTGTAGGTATCCTGGTTGGCTGGTTCATCTGGGGCCGCCTGCGCGGCGAGCTCGACAGTCTGCGTGGCGACCTCGATCGCACGCGAAGCGAGCGCGACAGGCTGCGCGCCGATAGCGATCGGTTGAAAGGCGAGCTCGATGCCTGCGGCCGCGCCCGCGCCGACCTCGAAAGCCGGCTGCGTGACGCGCCGGCCGCCAAGGCTGGCGCCGACAAGGCCGCCAGGCCGGCGCCTGCGGCGCTGATGTCGACGCCGGCGGCCGCGACATCGGCAGCCGCAAAGGCTGCGCCCGCGAAGTCGACGCCTGCAAAGAAGCCGGCCGCAACGAAGATCGCGGCGGCGCCGAAGCCGACGGCCAAAGCCGCCGCGCCCAAGAAGGCGCCAGTGTCAGCGGCAAAGAAAGCCGCAGCACCGCAGGCCGCGACCGGCAAGGCCGACAATCTGCGCCGCCTGATCGGCATCGGCCCGGTCAATGAGAGGCTGCTCAAAGGCCAGGGTGTCACCAGCTACGCCCAGATCGGCGCATGGACCACCGCCGACGTCAAACGCATTGAGGAGGTGCTCAATTTCGACGGCCGCATCGCGCGCGAAAAGTGGATCGAGCAGGCGAAATTGCTGGCTGCGGGCGACGAGGCGGAATTCGCCCGCCGCTTCCCGACCGCGGGAACCGCAAGCAACACCTGAATAATCGGCCAGGTTGGCACAAAGGCGGCGTCCTCACGGGCGCCGTCTTCGTTATGGGCCAACCAGCTTTGCGCCGCCCGACGCCGCTCCCTCGATTGCGCCTTGCCGAGCCTCCATATAGAGCGGTCGACGGCGCTTTTGTCCGCATCCGAGGCTCATGTCCCTGCCCGCAGCCATTTTCCGCAACGACGCGACCGCTCGCCAGATGATCTTTGACCAGCCGCACGAGATCATCGTCGCGCATGACGCGCACGAGTTCACGTCCGCGCTTGAGAGAGCGCAGGCCGCCTCGGACTCCGGCAAATGGCTGGCCGGCTATTTCTCCTATGAAGCCGGTTACCTGCTCGAGCCGAAGCTGATGCCGCTGCTGCCCGAAGGCCGCCGAGCGCCGTTGATCTGCCTCGGCGTCTTCGATGCGCCGGTCGAACACGCGGTGCCGCAAACGCCGGAGTCCGCGAGCAACGGACCGATCTTCGATGCCAGGGCAACATGGTCCGCCGAGGATTATGCCGGCCGCTTCGCGCGTCTTCACAACCATATCCGCAAGGGCGATTGCTACCAGGGCAACCTCACCTTCCCGGTCCATGCGCAATGGTCCGGCGACCCGCTCGCCGCCTTCGACGCGTTGACCGAGCGCCAGCCGGTGAAATATGGCGCGCTGGTTTCGCTCGGCGATCCGATCGTCTTGTCGCGCTCGCCCGAACTGTTCTTCGAGATCGATGCCGACGGCATGATCGAGACGCACCCGATGAAGGGCACCGCGCCGCGCGGCGCGACCAAGGCCGAAGACGCGCGGCTGAAAGCCTTCCTGCGCAACGACGAGAAGAACCAGGCCGAGAACCGGATGATAGTCGACTTGTTGCGCAACGATATCTCGCTGATCAGCGAAGTCGGCACGCTGGACGTGCCGGAACTGTTTCGCATCGAGACCTATCCGACGGTGCACCAGATGGTGAGCCGCGTGAGGGCGAAGCTGTTGCCTGACATCGGCATCCGCCAGATTTTCGCCGCGCTGTTCCCCTGCGGCTCGATCACCGGTGCGCCGAAAATCCGCGCCATGGAAATCCTGCATGAGCTGGAAGACGCGCCGCGTGACGTCTATTGCGGCGCCATCGGCTGGATCGCGCCTGGCGGCAGGATGCGTTTTTCGGTGGCGATCCGCACCATCTCGCTCTTTGCCGACGGCGAGGCCGTCTACAATGTCGGCGGCGGCGTCGTCTTCGATTCGACCGCCGAGGAGGAGTACAAAGAGTGTCTGCTCAAAGCCCGCTTCGCGACGGGAACGGTGCCGGCTTCGAGCTGATCGAAACCATGCGCTGGGAGCCGGGCTCAGGCTTCCTGCGCTTCGAGCGCCACCTGGCGAGGCTTTATGCGTCCGCCGCCGAACTCGGCTTCGCCTGTGATCCCGCGCGGATCGGCGAAGTGCTTTCGAACGCCGTAAGCGGACACGGGACTGCTTTGCGCGTGCGCCTTGCTTTGCAGCGCAAAGGCGAAGCGACGGCAGCCGCTCAAGCCTACGAACCGCTGCCGGCGGACAAAGTCTGGCGGCTTCAGCTGGCGCGGATCCGTCTCGATTCCGGCGACACACTGCTGCGCCACAAGACAAGCCGGCGCCAAGTCTACACGCAGGCACGCGCGGAATATCTCGCCACCCGCGCCGACGAAGTGCTTTTAGCCAACGAGCGCGGCGAGCTCTGCGAGGGCACGATCACCAATGTCTTCGCCGACTTCGGCGACGGCCTGCTCGCCACGCCCCGCCTGGACTGCGGCCTGCTGCCTGGAATATTGCGCGCCGAGCTTCTGGACGAAGGCCGCGCCGTGGAAGCGATCTACAGCTTCGACGATCTGAAGGCGGCGAAAGCGATCTTCGTCGGCAACTCGCTGCGCGGGCTGATCCCGGCGCGGCTTGGGTGATCGGGCTGGAGAGATCAACTGGATAGAATGCAAGCAGACATGACCGCTCGTCAGCCGACCCACACACCCTATGACGGATCTTCGAAACTCTTCACCATCGGGCTGAAGCCGCTCGAATTCGATCGCTGGATCGAGGTCGACGAATTCCTGCTGCCGCATTTGGCCGAAAAGCAACGGCTTTACGCGGAGATCCCGCAAAAGGTCTTTGTCGAGGAAGACGGAACCCGCGACGCCCAACGTGAAGTCCTGGACCTGCTCGTCGCGCATCTCGAAGCCGCGCATCCCGGCACGCACCGCCGCGGCGGAGCGGATATCGAGCCGGTCGGTTTCGAGGGCGCCATCGACAGGCTGCCTCTTGCCCTGCGCCAGGCGCCGCTGGCAGAGGCTTCGCTGCTCGTCCAGGAAGACCTGATCCTGATGCGTCGCGACGAGCGCGGCTGGCGGCTCGCCGCCGGCTCGCAGTGTTTCCCTTCATCCTGGTCGCTTCAGGAGAAATTCGGCAAGCCGCTGCAGGAGATCCACGAACCCGTGCCCGGCTTCGGACCCGGCACGCGGCCAGCCGATCTCATCAATCGCATGTTCGACGGCCTGCAGGGCCAGGCGGTCGAGCGCTTCAACTGGTCGATCCAGGCTGACGATACGCTCTATCATCCGCTCTCCAACATCGAGCGCATCGACCGCGCGACGAACCGCCCGAGCCGCTTCCCCGACGGCGATGTCGACGCCCATGCCTTCATCCGCGTCGAACGCCAGACGCTGCGCAAGCTTCCCGCCTCGCGCGACATTCTCTTCACCATTCGTATCCACCTCGATCCGCTCAAGGTGCTGGCTGGCCACCCGGACAAGGCAACGCTGGCGGTTTCCTTCGCCGAGCAACTCAACGCGCTCGACCAGAAGCAGCTCGACTACAAAGGCCTGACTGCCGACCGCGACCGGCTGGTTGCATTCCTCGATGGGATGGCCGGATCGGCTTAACCACGCCACCAAACCGGCTTGACCGCGGTTGGCGCTTTTCGCTGGTTTATGACAATGATCTGTGGTGTAGCGCTTGGCCTTCGGGCGAAAAATGCCCGGTTTTGCGCGTGTTTGAAGGAGTGTGCGAGAAAATGGCGAATGAAAACTGGCCCGTTTACGGTGAAATCACCGGTCCTGTCGTGATGATCGGCTTCGGCTCGATCGGGCGGGGAACGCTGCCGCTGATCGAGCGCCATTTCAAGTTCGACAAGTCGCGCATGACGGTCATCGACCCGCGCGACACCGACCGCAAGCTGCTCGACGAGCGCGGCATCACCTTCATGCAGGACGCGGTGACCGAGAAGAATTACAAGAAGCTGCTCACGCCGCTTCTGACCAACGGCGGCGGCCAGGGCTTTTGCGTCAACCTGTCGGTCGACACCGGTTCGGTGGACCTGATGAAACTGTGCCGCAAACTCGGCGTACTCTACATCGACACCGTCGTCGAGCCGTGGCTCGGCTTCTATTTCGATACCGAGGCCGACAATGCCAGCCGCACCAACTACGCGCTGCGCGAGGCGATGATCAAGGAAAAGCACGACAAGCCGGGCGGCGCGACGGCGGTCTCCACATGCGGCGCCAATCCCGGCATGGTCTCGTGGTTCGTCAAAAAGGCACTGGTCAACCTCGCCACCGATCTTGGTCTCGAGTTTTCCGAGCCCGCGCAGGAAGATCGCGAGGCCTGGGCCAAGCTGATGAAGAAGGCCGGCGTCAAGGGCATCCATATCGCCGAGCGCGACACCCAGCGCACCAAGAAGCCGAAGCCGATGGACGTGTTCTGGAACACCTGGTCGGTCGAGGGCTTCATCTCGGAAGGGTTGCAGCCGGCCGAGCTCGGCTGGGGCACGCATGAAAACTGGATGCCGAAGAACGGCAAGAAGCACAAGCACGGCTCCAAGGCGGCGATCTATCTGGAGCAGCCCGGCGCGAACACGCGCGTGCGCAGCTGGTGCCCGACGCCGGGCGCGCAATACGGCCTGCTGGTGACGCATAACGAGGCGATCTCGATCGCCGATTTCTTCACCGTGCGCTCGAAGAAGGGCAAGCTTCAATACCGCCCGACCTGCCACTACGCCTACCATCCCTGCAACGACGCCTTGCTGTCGCTGGACGAGATGTTCGGCGCCGCCGGCAAGCCGCAGCCGGTCCACCACGTGCTCGACGAGAACGAGTTGGTCGACGGCGTCGATGAACTTGGCGTGCTGCTCTACGGCCACGACAAGAACGCCTATTGGTACGGCTCGCAGCTGTCGCTGGCCGAGGCGCGCAAGCTCGCCCCCTACCAGAACGCCACCGGCCTGCAGGTCACCTCGGCCGTGCTCGCCGGCATGGTCTGGGCGCTGGAGAACCCGACGGCCGGCATCGTCGAAACCGACGAGATGGACTACCGCCGTTGCCTCGAGGTGCAAATGCCTTATCTCGGGCCGGTCAGGGGCTACTACACCGACTGGACGCCGCTGGATAACCGTCCTGGCCTCTTCCCGGAGGACCTGAACAAGGACGACCCGTGGCAGTTCCGCAACATTCTGGTGCGATAGCGGCGGGACCTACCAGAGCAATTCCAGGAAAAGTGTGAAACGGTTTTCCGTCCGGAATTGCGTAAAAACAAGGAGATAGAGCGGTTCGCCGTTTCCGTGAAACGGTGCGACGCGCTCCCTCACCGCCTTGCAATCGCCCGGAAATCGGGCGATTGAGATGGTGCGGCCTAGAGCGACGTGCGTCCATCAGGACGCACAAAGTACGCTCTAGCACTTTGAATGAACGCATCGTGCTTTCCGAAAATCGGAAGCCGATTTTCGGGCCGATGCGAGAGGAGAGGATTTTCAAATGACCATTGCGCGCAAACTGCTTTCGACAGGCGCCGCGGCAAGCCTTCTGGCTGCGGCCGCCTGCACCACCACCGGCCCTTCCAACCAGCCATCGATGGCGGCACCCAAGGGTGTCGAGGGCAATTGGATCGACGCCAAGGGCACCGGCCTGTCAACTTTCACGGGGGGCAGCTTCACCACCGTCGCCACCGACACCGGCCAGAAGTTGTCGGAAGGCAGCTACACCATGACGGGGGCGACCTCGGTCGAGATCCACGGCACCTCGCTGATCCGCCAGACGCCGGTCAGCTTCAACTGCCTGATGATCTCCACCAGCCAGCTCAACTGCACCAGCGCCAGCGGCCAGAATTTCGTGCTGACGCGCCGGGCCTAAGGCCCGCAAATCTTCAACTGATAGGACGGTGGCTTGCGCCGCCGTTCCTTTTTATGCCGGCAAACATCTTCCTGATTTGTGCTTGCATCGGCCGGAACCCGATGTGAACATGACCCGAGGCTGACTGTATTTTCCAGTCAAGCGAGGGCATTAAGCACTTTCGAAGTCAGCTCATCCGGGAGACGAAGATGAAGAAGATTGCCGCCATCCTAGCCCTGTCCGCCTCGACGCTTGGCCTGTCGGCGGGCGTATCTTGTGCCGACTACACGCTGAATATCCTGCATTTCAACGATTGGCACAGCCGCATCGAAGGCAACAACAAATACGAGTCGACCTGCTCCGCCGACGAGGAGACCAAGGGCGAATGCATCGGCGGCGCCGGCCGGTTGATCACCGCGATCGCCCAGGAACGCAAGAAGCTCGAAGGGCAGAACGTGCTGCTGCTCAATGCGGGCGACAGCTTCCAGGGATCGCTGTTCTACACCACCTACAAGGGTACCGTGGAAGAGGAATTCCTCAACCAGATCAAGCCCGATGTGGTAACGCTCGGCAACCACGAATTCGACGACGGCGAGACCGCGCTGGTGCCTTTCCTCGACAAGGCGAAATTCCCGATCGTCAGCGCCAATGTCATACCCACCGACAAGTCCGGTGCGGCGGGCAAGATCAAGCCGTCGATCGTCGTCGAGGTCGGCGGCCAGAAGATCGGCATCATCGGCGCCGTCACCAACGACACGCCGGAACTGGCCTCGCCCGGCCCGAACATCGCCATCGCGGACGACGTCAAGTCGATCACGGCGGAGGTCGAAAAACTCAAGGCGCAAGGCATCAACAAAATCATCGCCGTCACTCATATCGGCTACAGGCGCGAGCGCGACGTCATCGCCAAGATCCCGGGCATCGACGTGGTGGTAGGCGGCCACAGCCACACGCTTCTGTCGAACACCGATCCGAAAGCCGAGGGACCGTATCCGACGATGGTCGACAATCCCGACGGCTCCAAGGTGCCGGTGGTGCAGGCCGCGTCCTACTCGAAATATCTCGGCGAGTTCAAGGTCGTGTTCGACGACAACGGCGTCGTCAAGCAAGCCGGCGGCGCCCCAATCTATCTCGACAAGTCGATCACGCCCGATCCCGCCGTGCTCGCCCGCATCAAGGAACTCGGCGCGCCGATCGAGGCGTTGAAGAACAAGGAGGTGGCCGAGACCACCAAGCCGATCGACGGCAGCCGCGAGAGCTGCCGTGCCCGCGAATGCGAGATGGGCAATCTCGTCTCCGACGCCATCCTCGACCGCGTGAAGGGCCAGGGCGTCGAGATCGTCATCTCGAACGGCGGCGGCCTGCGCGCTTCGATCGACCAGGGCACGGTGACCATGGGCGAGGTGCTGACCGTGCTGCCGTTCCAGAACACGCTGGCGACCTTCAAGATCTCGGGCAAGGACCTGGTCGCGGGCCTCGAAAGCGGCCTCAGCCAGATCGAGGACGGCGCCGGCCGCTTCCCGCAGGTTGCCGGCCTCAAATATTCCTTCGACAAGTCGGTCGCGCCCAATGCCGGCCGTGTCAAATCGGTCGAGGTGATGGAAAGCGGCGCCTGGGCGCCGATCAACCCGGACAAGCAATACCTCGTCGCCACCAACAACTATGTCCGCCAGGGCGGCGACGGCTACAAGGTCTTCGCCGACAAGGCCACGGACGCCTATGACTACGGCCCCGGCCTGGAGCAAGTGGTGGCCGACTATCTCGGAGCGCATCGACCCTACACGCCGAAGATCGATGGCCGCATCACCGAGATTGCCGCGACGACGGCAGCAGCAGAACCGGCAAAGCCGGCAGAAACCGCTCCGGCAACGCCAACCCCTGCTCCGGCCGCCGAACCGGCGCCAGCAACACCTACGGAAGCGAAGCCCGCCGAGACCAGCCATACGGTTGCCGCCGGCGATACCTATTGGGACCTGGCCAAGAAGGCCTATGGCGATGCCACCAAGTGGAAGCTCATCTTCGAAGCCAACAAGGATTATAAGCCGCATCGCCTGCCGCTCGGCGCGACGCTGACCATTCCGCCGGCCGCGAAGTAATCGCCCATCCGGCATTCATGGCACCCGCCCGGGGCAACCTGGCGGGTGTTCCTTTCTCAAACCGTAACGCGATAAGGTGCGGCCAGACGCGGCATTGAAAACCGGCAGGGCATCGCTATTGCATGTCGCCTAAAAGTGCGCGGCGCTACCGGAGACTGTTTATGACGCTTGCCAGCCCCGCCGATACCAAAGCCGCCAAGGGTGTCGGTCCGCTATCCGCCGACGCCGCGCCGGTCAGGCCGGGCAAGATCGGCATCATGCTGGTCAATCTCGGCACACCCGACGGCACGGACTTCAAGCCGATGTGGCGGTACCTCAGGGAATTCCTGTCCGACCCACGTGTCATCGAACTCAACAAGGCGATCTGGTATCCGATACTCTACGGACTGGTGCTGACCACCCGCCCGAAAAAGTCCGGCGCCAATTATGCCAGGATCTGGAACCGGGAGAAGAACGAATCGCCGCTGCGCACTTTCACCCGCGCGCAGGCCGAGAAGCTGGCCGCAACGCTCACCGACCTGCCCGATGTGGTGGCCGATTGGGCAATGCGCTACGGCAATCCCTCGACAGCAAGCGTCGCTCAAAAATTGGTCGAGCAGGGCTGCGAGCGCATCCTCGCCTTTCCGCTCTATCCGCAATATTCGGCGA
This sequence comes from Mesorhizobium montanum, assembly GCF_033977145.1. Taxonomy (NCBI): domain Bacteria; kingdom Pseudomonadati; phylum Pseudomonadota; class Alphaproteobacteria; order Hyphomicrobiales; family Phyllobacteriaceae; genus Mesorhizobium; species Mesorhizobium montanum. The sequence continues at coordinate 71,697 of NZ_JAVIJF010000030.1, forward strand.
CGACGACGGCGACGGCCAACGACCAATTGTTCCGCGTGCTGATGAAGATCCGGCGCGCTCCGGCGATCCGCAGCGTGCCGCCATACTATGACGAACCGGTCTATATCGAGGCGCTGGCACGCTCGATCGAGAAGCATCTTGCGACGCTCGATTTCGTGCCGGAGGTGGTGATCACCTCATACCACGGCATCCCCAAACCCTATTCCGACAGAGGCGACCCCTATCGGTCGCACTGCCTTGAAACGACACGGCTGCTGCGGGCAAGGCTCGGCCGGGACGAGAAGAAGCTCATCACCACCTTCCAGTCGCGTTTCGGCGCGCAGGAATGGCTGCAGCCCTATACCGACGTGACCGTCGAGAAGCTGGCCAGGGATGGGGTGAAATCGATCGCCATCGTCAATCCCGGCTTTGCCGTCGACTGTATCGAGACGCTCGACGAGATCGGCCGTGAAGCGGCCGAAACCTTCCATCACGCCGGCGGCGGGAACTTCACCCACATCCCCTGTCTCAACGACAGCGACGAGGGCATGGCGGTGATCGAGGCGCTGGTGCGGCGCGAGCTTTCCGGCTGGGTGTGACCGGCTTCACCGACAGACTTGAAAGCGGTGCGCAAAACCCTCCGCTAACCAATATCAGCGATCACCTGATTGTAACATTGCGGAAACACACTTAAGTGATTCCGTGAGGTCGCCGCCTTTGAGGGAGAAACGAAATGGGCTTCAGCGGTTTCGATATTGCCATCATTGTTCTTGTCTTCCTGGTCATCATCCTTCTTTTCAAAGGCATCAAGACGGTGCCGCAAGGTTATAATTATACGGTGGAACGCTTCGGCCGGTACACCAAGACGCTGACGCCCGGCCTGAACATCATCAACCCGATCTTCGAGCGCGTCGGCGCCAAGCTGAATATGATGGAGCAGGTGCTCGATGTGCCGACGCAGGAGATCATCACCCGCGACAACGCCATCGTCGGTGTCGACGGCATCGCCTTCTACCAGATCCTCAATGCCGCGCAGGCCGCTTATCAGGTCGCCGGGCTGCAGAACGCCATTCTCAATTTGACCATGACGAACATCCGTACCGTCATGGGCTCGATGGACCTCGACGAATTGCTGTCCAACCGTGACGCCATCAACGAGCGCCTGCTGCGCGTCGTCGACGAGGCGGCGCATCCCTGGGGCATCAAAATCACTCGCGTCGAGATCAAGGACATCAACCCACCGGCCAATCTGATCGAATCGATGGGCCGCCAGATGACAGCCGAGCGCAATAAGCGCGCCCAGATCCTGGCCGCCGAAGGCCTCAAGCAGTCGCAGATCCTCGAGGCCGAGGGCCGCAGGGAAGCAGCCTTCCGCGACGCCGAGGCGCGCGAGCGCTCGGCCGAAGCGGAGGCCAAGGCGACGCAGGTCGTGTCGGAAGCCATCGCCAAGGGCGACGTCCAGGCGCTCAACTACTTCATCGCCCAGAAATACACCGAGGCGCTGACCAAGATCGGCTCGGCTACGAACAGCAAGATCGTGCTGATGCCGCTGGAGGCCTCGTCGCTCATCGGCACGCTGGGTGGCATAGGCGAGATCGCCAAGGAAGTGTTCAAGAACGACGCCAGCACCGGCACGCAACGGCAGACGGCGCGCCCGCCGGTGGTTCGCCCGAACGAGAACTGATGTCTGCAGCATAGGTGGGCATTATGATAGACCGTATCGTTTCCGAACTCGGCCCCTGGAACTGGATGGTTCTGGGTTTCGTGCTCCTGGTGATGGAGATCGTCGCGCCGGGCGTCTTCATGCTGTGGATCGGCATCGCCGCCCTTATCGTCGGCGCCGTGTCGCTGGTGATCTGGGACGCAGCTTTCTGGACCTGGCAGCTGCAGGTGCTGGTCTTCCTGGTCTTGTCGCTGATCTCGGCTTTCGTCGGCAAGAAGCTGATGGCCGGGCGTCACGGCGATGCCGACCAGCCGCTGCTCAACCGCCGCGGCGCGCAGATGGTCGGTAAGCTGGCGACGCTGGCCGAGCCGATCAAGAACGGCCGCGGCCGCATCAAGCTCGGTGACACGCTGTGGCGGGTCTCCGGCCCCGATCTGCCGGTAGGCACGCAAGTGCGCGTGACGGGCGCCGCCGATTCCGACCTGGAGCTGACTGTAGAGGCCGTCTGATCTTTCTCAGGCTGCGCCGATGCGCAACAGATCATGCAAATGCACGAGCCCCACCGGGCGTCCGCTCTCAACCACCATCAGGCTGGTGATGGCTGAGGCGTTGATCGTCTGCAGCGCCGTCGCCACCAGCGTGTCCGGGCTCGCCGTCTTCGGCTTCTTCGTCATGACCTGATCGACGCTCATGGAAAGGAGGTCGCTGGCGATGTGCCGGCGGATATCGCCGTCGGTGATGATGCCGGCCAGCGCGCCGTCGGCGCCGGTGATCGCCACGCAGCCGAAGCCCTTGCGCGACAGCTCCAGGATTGCTTCGCGCATGCCGGTGCCCGACGGCACCAGCGGCAACCGTTCGCCGACATGCATGATTTCGCGTAGCTGGGTCAGATTGGCGCCGAGCTGGCCGCCCGGGTGAAAGGTGCGGAAATGGTCGGGCGTGAAGCCGCGCGCTTCAAGCAGCGCGATCGCCAGCGCATCGCCCATGACGAGCTGCAGCAAGGCGGATGTTGTCGGGGCCAACCCATGCGGGCAGGCCTCAGGCACGGCTGGCAGGAGCAGAACGACGTCCGCGGCCCGCGCCAGCGCCGAGCTCTCACCCGAGGTGATGGCGATCAGTGGGATGGAAAAACGCCTGGAATAGGCGACGATGCCCATCAATTCCTTGCTCTCGCCCGACCAGGACATGGCGATGATGGCGTCATCCCTGGCGATCATGCCGAGATCGCCGTGATTGGCCTCGGCCGGATGGACGAAAAAGGCGGGCGTGCCGGTCGAGGCAAGCGTGGCGGCGATTTTTGAGCCGATATGGCCGCTCTTGCCGACGCCGGTGACGATGACGCGGCCGTCGATCCGCGAGATCAGGTCGATCGCGGCTGCAAAAGGCTCGGCCGTACCGTTGGCGAGTGCGGCGGCCAGCGCCGCCACACCGGCCTGCTCCGTCGCCACCGTTCTCAGCGCCGATTCGATCGCAGCCTGCCTGTCCGGCTGCTTTCTTTCTGGGGACCCCGCATGCATGGCGAAAGCGATTAGCGCTTTGCCGCGCCCCTGTCCAACAGAATTGCCGCGGTCTGCCGATCCGGGACTCCAATGCGGCTCTCTCAACCCTCCGTTAACCATCCGCATTTACGGTTCGGTAAGTATGGCGCAACCGCGCCGCGCAAGCAGTGGTGACGATGTCCGGGGGCCAGCCTGAAACGAAAATAGGCCGAAAGGGTATTGCCGTTGCAGCACTGCTGCTGACGGCAAGCGGCCTTGCAATGCTGCGTCCGGCGCCTGCGTTTTCCCAGGAAACCGAGCTGCGCGGCGAGGTTTCCGAATCGGCCATACTCGCCGACCAGCAACGCAAGGCCAGGCAGCTGAGGGCGCAGGGATCGCAGGATCAGAATTCGCCCGCAGCCGCGACCGTCCAGGACACCGCATCGACGGCATACCAGCCGGCAAGTCCCGGCGCCGTTCCGGATGACGACCAGACGGCGGGCACGGCGGACAGCATCTTCGACCAGCCGCAGGCGACCGACGATCCACTGGCCGACACGACGGCGCCGGCAAAACCGCGCCGGCCTTCGACGGCGAAGCAGCGCGCTCAGGACACTAAGGCCGATACCAAGACCGCCGACAAGAAAAAGGCCAAGAAGAAAAACGGCGCGGCGACGGACAGCACAACCACCGCTGCGACCGCCGGCACAGGCAGCCAGACCGACACCACCGCCACCGATGAGGCGGATGCCAACCGGCGCGCTCTCACCATCGACAGTGTCGACAAGCAGAAGCTCGATCCCGGCGCGGAGCGCACCGCATCCATTGAAGGCCAGAAGGTCAAGCCCGAGGAGGATCCGTTCGCCGCCCCCGGCGTCAAGATCGGCACCTTTCTGTTCCGGCCGACGCTCGAGCAGGGCTTCACCGCGACGTCCAACGCCGATTCCAGCAGCACCGGCAAGTCGGCCGTTCTGTCCGAGACGGCGCTGCGTTTCACGGCGACCTCCGACTGGCGCGAGAATTCCGCTTTGATCACCGGCTATGGCCTGTTCCGCAACACCGTCTCCGGCCAGAAGATCAACGACGCGCAGGGCCGCATCGAAGGCCAGCTCAACGTCGATCTCGACAACGAGTTGCGCGCCATCGCCAAGCTTGGCTACGAGGCAGCACCGGAATCGGCTTCCTCGCCGGATGCGATCGCCGGCGTCACACAACAGCCGCTGCGCCAGACCGTCGACGGCAGCCTCGGCATCGAAAAGAGTGTCGGCAAGATGCGTTACGCGCTGACCGGCGCGGTCTCGCACGACTTCTACGGCGATGCCGAGCTCTCCAACGGCACCAGCGTGTCGCAGAAGGATCGCGACTCCACGCTCTACACCGCGACCTTGCGCACTGGTTATCAGATATCGCCGGCGCTGATGCCGTTCACGGAAGTCGAGGCCGGGCGGCGTATCTATGATTTGCGCATCGACACCGACGGCTTCGAGCGGTCCTCGACCAGGCTTGGCGCCCGCGCCGGCCTCGAGCTCGATATGGGCGAGAAGCTGTCCGGCGAGTTTTCCGTCGGCTGGCTGCGCGAAGCGATCGACGACAACCGCCTTCCGGCGGTGGCGGGCCCGAGCATCGACGCCGATCTGAAATGGTCACCCGAGCGCGGCACCACCATCGGGCTTACCGGAAAGACTACCGTCGAGACCACCACGACCGCCAACGAGAGCGGCGATATCCTCTACTCCGGCCGTGTGACCGGCGAGCGCCAGATCCGCGCCAACCTGACGGCGAATTCAGCGCTTGGCCTCGATTGGCGTGACTACACCGGCTCCGACGGCCATGACATGATCCTGAGCGCCGAAGCCGGGCTGACATGGTGGCTGAACCGCTATGCCGGGGTTACCACCAGGGTGAGGACGGAGAAGCTGACCAGCAACCTGCCTGGTCGCGACTACACCGCCAACAGCATCTATCTCGGCCTGAAGGTCCAGCGGTAACGCATGGCGGAAGGCTGTGCCTAATGCATGTCGCGCAAAAGTGACCTCGGTTTTGCGACTACCACATGCATCAAACAAAGACTTAAAGCGCGTCGCCTGAATCCGTTTCATCGCGACGCGCTTTAAGACGCCGCGCCCCGCCGCTCCGCCGGCTGCACCTCATCCAGCAGCGTGCGGATGACGCCGGCCATGCTTCCATTCATGTCGCTGCGCCAGAGCGCGAAGGCGACATTGGCCTCGACGAACCCTTCCGGCGAGCCGCAGTCGAAGGTGCGCCCCTTGTAGTGATAGCCGTAGAAGGGTTGCTTCTTTTCCAGCTTCAGCATCGCGTCCGTCAGCTGGATCTCGTTGCCGGCGCCGCGTTCCTGGCTTTCCAGGATGCCGAAGATTTCCGGCTGCAGGATGTAGCGGCCATTGATGAAGAGGTTGGAGGGCGCGGTGCCGTGCTTCGGCTTCTCCACCATGCCGGTGATGCGGAAGCCGTGATGGGTGTCCTCGCCGCGGCCGACGATACCGTATTTATGCGCCTCGGCTGGGTCGCATTCCTGCACGGCGATGATGTTGTTGCCGGTCTCGGCATAGAGCTCGACCATGTCCTTCATGCAGCTCTTTTCCGACTGCATGATCATGTCTGGCAAAAGCAGCGCGAAGGGCTCGTCGCCGACCAGCTCGCGGGCGCACCAGACCGCGTGGCCGAGGCCCATCGGCACCTGCTGACGTGTGAAGCTCGTCTGTCCCGGCGCCGGCTGCAGCCGCTGCAGGCGGGCGAGCTGGTCGTCCTTGCCGCGCTGGGCAAGCGTGTCATAGAGCTCGAACTGGACGTCGAAATGGTCCTCGATGACGGCCTTGTTGCGTCCGGTCACGAAGATGAAATGCTCGATGCCGGCGTCGCGTGCCTCGTCGACCACATATTGGATGACCGGCCGGTCGACGACAGTGAGCATTTCCTTCGGGATGGCCTTGGTGGCCGGGAGAAACCTCGTGCCGAGGCCGGCGACCGGGAAAACTGCCTTGCGAACTCGCTTCATGCTGCGCCACCCTTGCGTTTCGGCCAATTATCCGCTCGGTGGCGTGCTCCGCAATCCCCCCGGACATTTTCACGCCGGAATGTTGGGCTACCGAACCGCCAAGTTGAACGTGAGAGCTAAAGCCGCGACACCCCTTTTCGTTCCCGGCGCCACCTATGGTAAACTAAATACTAACCCGGTTCGGCGTTGAATGATCCTTCCTGATTTGACGAAGGAGGAAAAGATGTCGGTTCCAAACACGGCCAGGCGCCTGACGGCCCTCGCAACGGCTGCCGGCCTCACGCTGGCCTTGCTGATGCCGGCCGGGCCCGCTTTCGCCGATGCCGGGTTTCGCCAGTGGGTCTCGGGCTTCCGCGGCACGGCGGTCGCGGGCGGTGTTTCGGGCGCTGTCTACGACCAAGCCCTGCGAGGCATCGAGCCGGACCCGGTCGTGCTGGAAAAGGCCCGCACACAGCCGGAATTCACAGCGCCTGCCTGGGACTATTTCGACAACCGCGTGCATGACCAATCGGTGGCCGACGGCCAGGCGATGGCGAAGAAATGGAAGTCGTGGCTCGACCGGATCGAGGCGCGGTTCGGCGTCGACCGCAACATTCTTCTCGCCATCTGGTCGATGGAATCGAACTATGGCGAGATTCTCAAGCGCGACGACATCATGCGCAATGTCATCCGTTCGCTTTCCACGCTCGCCTATGGCGACGCGAAGCGCTCGAAATATGCGCGCGCCCAGCTGATCGCGGCGTTGAAGATCCTGCAGACCGGCGACATCGACGAGAGCCATCTGATGGGTTCCTGGGCGGGCGCGATGGGCCAGACGCAATTCATCCCGACCAGCTATCAGCGTTATGCCGTCGACATGGACGGTAACGGCAGGCGCGACATCTGGAATTCGATCCCCGACGCGCTCGCGACCTCCGCCAACCTGCTCAAGAAGAATGGCTGGCAGGCCGGCAAGACCTGGGGTTACGAAGTGACCATCCCGGCCGGCAAGCTGCCTGGCGGAGCAAAGACGATCGCTCAGTGGCAGGCGCTTGGCGTTGCCAGGGCCAGCGGCAAGCCGTTCAAGAACCTGACCGACAGGGCGACGCTGAAGGTGCCCGACGGCAGGGGCGGCCCGGCCTTCCTGATGATCAGGAATTTCGCGGTCATCAAGGCCTACAACAACGCCGACAAATATGCTTTGGCCGTCGGACTCCTGGCCGACGAGATCGCCGGCGGCACTGGCCTGGTGCAGGACTGGCAGCGGCCTTTCACCAAGCTCAGCTTCGAGGAGCGGCAGGAACTGCAGAAACGGCTTTCCGAGCACGGTTATTATGAGGGCAAGTTCGACGGCAAGATCGGCGATGGTTCGAAAGCCGCCATCATGGCCTATCAGGCGAAGGCCGGTTTGACCCAGGATGGCTACCCGAGCATGGAAGTGCTCAAATGGCTCCGCAAGCAGTAGAGCCGTCTGGAGCAATTCCGGGAAAAGTGCGTAGCGGTTTTCCGTTCGGAATTGCGTGAATAAGATACTTAGAGCGGGCTGGCGATTCTGAGAAAAGCTGAACCGCTCTAAGGCGCCAGGCATCCTTTCAAATAGAGCAAGGATGCTGTAGCGCTTCGGCTTGCGCATGGCTTCCCGCGTCTGCCTGGTCATGCGCCAAGGGATGGAGAGGTGTTTGGTTTCGGTTGCGCGTATCAGGCAGGGCATTCGCCGGGCGCCGATCCTGATTCTCGCCCTTGCCGTGCTTGTCGTCACCGCCGCCGGCGCCTTCCACGCACCTGCATTCGCGCAGGAGGAAAGCCGCGGCTGGTCATTGCGTGACCTTCTGTTCCCGCGCCGCAGCGAACGTATCGAGCCACCGGTCGAAATCCAGAAATCAAGGCCGAAACCGAAGAAGAAATCCAAGCCGCGCCCGCCGGCGGAGCCGGAAACACCGATCGTCGAGAAGACGAACGACGCCCGCGTCGTGCTGGTGGTCGGCGATTTCCTGGCCAGCGGGCTTGCAGAAGGCCTGGACACCGCCTTTGCCGACAATCCCGCCGTCAGGATCGTCGCCCGCGCCAACGGTTCTTCCGGCTTCGTGCGCGACGACGTCTACAACTGGCCGGCCGAGATCAAGTCGCTGATCGAGACCGAGAAGCCGGCCGCCGTGATCGTCATGCTGGGCTCCAACGACCGGCAGCAGATGAAGGTCGGCGACGTGCGCGAGCAGCCGCGCTCTGAGAACTGGACCAAGGAATATGAGCGCCGCACCGATGGGTTCGGCAAGGCCCTGCAGGACACCAAGATGCCGTTTCTGTGGGTCGGCATGCCGGCTTTCGGCGTGTCGAAGATGAACTCCGACATGCTTGCTTTCAACGACATCTATCACTCGGCTGCCGAAAAGCATGGCGGCGAATTCGTCGATGTCTGGGACGGCTTCGTCGACGAGAACGGCGCTTTCGTCACCTCCGGTCCCGATATCAACGGCCAGCCGGTGCGCCTGCGCTCCGACGACGGCATCAACGTCACCAAGGCCGGCAAGCGCAAGCTTGCCTTCTATACCGAAAAGCCGCTGGCTAAAATCCTTGGACTGGCGGCGCCGGGAAGCATCACCACCGTGTCGGCGCCAGCCGGCGCTCCGGTCGAGGCGCCGAAGCCGGCCGCCGCGCCCGTCATCGTCGACCGCACCGCGCCGATGCTTCTCGGCGACCCCGCGCTCGACGGCGGCACCGAACTGCTCGGCGCCACCAAGCCAGCCAAGGCCGATCCGAACCTGCCGGGCGAAAAACTGATCGTCGAAGGCAAGGCGCCGGCCGCCTCGCCCGGCCGCGCCGACGATTTTTCCTGGCTGCCGAAGTCGCGACCGGCGACCGCGGCTGTCGAGTCCGGCCCGACGCCGGCAACTCCTTGACCGACGATCCTGCATAGCGGCAATTTCGCGCCAAGCCGAACAATGGCATTATTGGATTTTGGCCGAAGTCAAAGTCGGGGGGCGAATATGTCGGCAACGGGCTATGCCTTGCTTGGGTTCGTGACTTGGACCCTCTTATTGCTCATATGGATGGAAATCCTGCGCACCCATCTCGTGGTGAGCGGCCGCGTCCTCGCGAATGGCTTCGCACCGGACAATGCCGGTCTTTCGCCCTTCTTGCAGCGGCTGGCGCGCGCCCATGCCAATTGCATCGAAGGCCTTCCTATATTCGGAGGTCTCATGGCCCTGGCCATGATGAGTTCGCGCGCATCGATTACCGATCCGCTCGCATATTGGTTTCTCGGCGCGCGGCTGGTGCAGTCGGCCATTCATTTGACGTCGACAAGTCCGACCGCCGTCAAGGCTCGATTTTCGGCGTTTGCGCTCCAGATGGCCATCGGCCTCTATTGGGCGATAAAGCTGCTGATCAG
>NZ_JAVIJF010000031.1:0-81026 GCF_033977145.1 Mesorhizobium montanum
ATAAGTTTATCCACGGACGGTCTCCCTTGTTGAGATCTGCAACGACCTCATTCTGGCACATTGCGATGCCGTCGGGGGCCGTCCACCCCAACACGTACTTAAGTACGCTCCGCTCCGGTTCTCGAAAAACACCCTTTTCGACTCGGCCTGACCTGAATCTCAATGCCTCCTGTTTGGCAGTCAGTCAGCCCTCAACTCATAGCGCTCGACGACCTCGGTGTTGATCAGCTTGGCGTGCAGCGTCATCAGCACGATCCGCGCGTCGAAACTGTCGCCGGCCTCCAGCGCCGCCTCGATGCGGCGCTCGACCTGCAATGTCGGCTCACGGCCATTGGCCTGCTCGAACACCTGCGGCCCGGCGACGCAATAGCCGCAGAGTTGCGCGACGGATGCATAGGCGTCCGCCGCCGGCTCGTCGGGCCAGCGGTCGTTCATCAGATTGACGATGGTGAGTTTTACCCCCTCCGGCACCAGGGCCGGATGCAGATCGGCGTTGCGCAAGGCGTCATCGAGCTGACGCAGATCGCGGGAGCGGCCGAACATGCCGAGGAAGCCAAGCGAAGAACGCCGTTTCGCCACGATAATCTCTCCTTCGCGATGCGGCCGAGGTCGAGCTTATCTGTGGGTTTCGTGGCGCCGAAACAAGGGCACGACAAGGGGCGGTCCGCTTTCCGCGAACCACCCCTTTGATCTGATGCATCTCGCCCAAAAAATGCGCAGCGGTTTTGGGATAACGACATGCATCAAAACAAAGACTTAAAGCGCGTCGCCTGAATCCGTTTCATCGCGACGCGCTTTAGCCGAATCCGACTTCAGTGGTTGTCGCGCGGCACGCCGCTGGTATGGGCGACGTCCTGATATTTGACCGCCGGCTTCAGCACCATGCCGGCCGAGAACTGGTCGACCATGCCGCGCTGGATTTCCTGCCAGGGCGTCTGGTGCTTGGGATAGTGATAGCCGCCATTGCCTTGCAGCGCGGCACGCCGTTTGGCGATCTCCTCGTCGCTGACGAGGATGTTGGCCGTGCCCTTCTTGAGGTCGATGCGGACGCGGTCGCCGGTCTCGAGCAGCGCCAAGCCGCCGCCGATTGCCGCTTCGGGCGAGGCGTTGAGGATCGACGGCGAGCCGGAGGTGCCGGACTGGCGGCCGTCGCCGATGCAGGCCAGCGCATGGATGCCTTTCTTGATGAGATAGGCAGGCGGCTGCATGTTGACCACCTCTGCGCCACCCGGATACCCGACCGGACCGGCGCCGCGCATGAACAGGATGGTGTGCTCGTCGATGCCCTGCGCCGGATCGTCGATGCGGGCGTGATAATCCTCCGGCCCGTCGAAGACGATGGCGTTGCCTTCGAAAGCCTCGGGGTCGTTCGGGTTCGAGAGATAACGCTCGCGGAATTCCGGTGAGATGCCGCTGGTCTTCATGATGGCGGAATCGAACAGATTGCCCTTGAGGTTGATGAAGCCGGCATTGGCCTTGAGCGGCTTGGCGACGCTGCTGATCACCTCAGGGTTTTCGTTGACGGCATTCCTGCAATTGTCGCCCATGCTCTTGCCGTTGGCGGTGATGGCATCGGGATGTGGCAACAGGCCGCCCTTCATCAATTCGGCAACGACCGCAGGCACGCCGCCGGCGTGGTGATAATCCTCGCCGAGATACTCGCCCGTCGGCTGCAGATTGACGAGCAGCGGCACGTTGAGGCCGATCTTCTGCCAGTCGTCATTGTCGAGCGGCACGCCGAGATGGCGGGCAATGGCGTTGAGATGGATCGGCGCGTTGGTCGAGCCGCCGATGGCCGAATTGACGACGATGGCGTTCTCGAAGGCCTGGCGGGTCATGATGTCGGAGGGCTTCAGGTCCTCATGCACCATGTCGACGATGCGCTTGCCCGTCTCGTAGGAAATCTGGCCGCGCTCACGATAGGGCGCGGGAATGGCGGCCGAGCCCGGCAACTCCATGCCGAGCGCCTCGGCCAGCGAATTCATGGTGGTGGCGGTGCCCATGGTGTTGCAGTAGCCGGTCGATGGCGCCGAGGAGGCGACGATGTCCATGAACTCGTCATAGCCGATCTCGCCGGCCGACAGGCGCTGGCGCGATTCCCAGACGATGGTGCCGGAGCCGGTGCGCTTGCCCTTGTGCCAGCCGTTGAGCATCGGACCGACCGACAGCGCGATCGCCGGAATGTTGACGGTGGCCGCCGCCATCAGCAGCGCCGGCGTGGTCTTGTCGCAACCGATGGTGAGCACGACGCCGTCGAGCGGATAGCCGTAGAGCACCTCGACCAGACTGAGATAGGCGAGGTTGCGGTCAAGCGCAGCGGTCGGGCGCTTGCCGGTCTCCTGGATCGGATGGCACGGGAACTCGAACGGAATGCCGCCCATCGAGACGATGCCTTCGCGCACGCGCTTGGCAAGCTCGATATGGTGCCGATTGCAGGGCGAAAGATCGGAGCCCGTCTGCGCGATGCCGATCAGCGGCTTGCCCGACATCAACTCGGCGCGGGTCAGGCCGTAGTTCAGATAACGCTCGAGATAGAGCGCCGTCATGCCCGGATTGTCGGGATTGTCGAACCACTCCTGCGAGCGAAATTTCTTCTTCCTGGTGGGGGCGCCGGCCATGGTGGTCTCCGTATTTGTATGACAAATCGATATGACAATGCGTTCGTGCAGGCAAGAGGCAGGCGCGCCGTGACCCGGACTTTGGTGCGATAGACTTGTTCCGGGCCGCGCGCTACGACCAATCGGCATCAGCAATCCGGGAGGTCTTGATGGCTTTGGTGATCGAAGGCGAGGAACACATTGCCGCACCCGTCGGGAAAGTGTGGGAAGCCCTCAACGACCCGGACATCCTGAAGAAAGCCATTCCCGGCTGCCAGAGCCTGGAGAAGAAGTCGGATACCGAGATGGCGGCGACCGTGGTGCTGAAGATCGGGCCGATCAAGGCGACCTTCAACGGCGAAGTCACGCTGAAGAATCTCAAGCCGCCGCATTCCTACACCATCCAGGGCGAAGGCAAGGGCGGCATTGCCGGCTTCGCCAAGGGCGGCGCCGAGGTGACGCTTACCGCCGACGGGCCGGACGCTACGGTGCTCAAATACGCCGCCAAGGCCGAAGTCGGAGGTAAGATCGCGCAGCTCGGCAGCCGGCTGATCGAATCGACGTCGAAGAAGCTTGCGGGGCAGTTCTTCTCGACGTTTGGCGAGAAGGTCGGCGCCTAGAGCATTTCACCGTTTCACAGAAACGGCGAACCGCTCTATCTCTTTGTTTTGACGCAATTCCGGTCGGAAGGCTACGGCGGAGTCGCCGAGCCTAAACCGCTCACACTTTTCCTGGAATTGCTCCAGCGCGGCTGCCGCGAATTACTCGAACACGATGCTCGGCACGGCGGCTTCGGCCGCGCCGCGTTCTTCCTGGACCCGGTCCCAGACCTTGCTTGCGATGTCGCGATAGATCCTAGCCTCGGCGCCCTCCGGCTTGGAGGCGACGACCGGCGTGCCGGCGTCCGAGCTTTCGCGGATGCCCATTTCCAGCGGCACCTCGCCGAGGAAAGTGACGCCAAGGCGTTCGGCCTCGCGGCGCGCGCCGCCATGGCCGAAGATGTCATAGCGCTTGCCGGTGTCGGGCGCGAGGAAGTAGCTCATATTCTCGACGATGCCGAGCAGCGGCACGTCGACCTTCTTGAACATGTTGAGGCCCTTGCGGGCGTCGATCAGCGCCAGGTCCTGCGGCGTCGAGACGATGACGGCGCCGGCGAGCGGCACCTGCTGGGCCATGGTGAGCTGGGCGTCGCCGGTGCCGGGCGGCATGTCGACCACCAGCACGTCGAGCGCACCCCATTCGACCTCGCGCAGCATCTGGGTCAAAGCCGACATCACCATCGGGCCGCGCCAGATCATCGGCGTCTCTTCGTCGACGAGGAAGCCCATCGACATCACCTTGAGGCCGTAGTTCTGCATCGGCTTGAGGATCTTGCCATCGACGGTCTGCGGCCGGCCATGGATGTTGAGCAGCCGCGGCATCGACGGGCCATAGATATCGGCATCGAGCACGCCGACCTTCAAGCGGTTGGCGGCAAGGCCGAGCGCGAGGTTGACCGCGGTGGTCGATTTGCCGACGCCGCCCTTGCCGGAAGCAACCGCGATAATGGCATCGATACCGGGCACGCCGCGCTTGCCGTGGCTCTGCGACGCCGGCGCATGCGGCGCGGGACGCTGCGGCGCCGGGGTGGCGGGCCTCGGTACTGCCGGACGCGGCGGAACCGGCGCTTCCATGCCGCCGCCCTTCTTCTCGGCCGTCAGCGCGACCATGGCGCTCGCGACGCCGGGAATGGCTTTGACCACGCGCTCAGCGGCGGCGCGCAGCGGCTCCATCTCCTGCGCACGAGCGGCGGGCACGGTGATCGAAAAGAACACCTTGGAATCGGCGATGAAGATATCGGAGACCATGCCGAGATCGACGATGTTGCCGGTGAAGTCCGGCCCGTTCACCGTCTTCAGGCGTTCGATGACGGATTCCTTGGTAACGGTCATGATCTTTCCTCGGCGTTTGGCATTCCAGATAGTGCAGTTTCCCGGCAGAACCAAGCCGTGGCGCAACGGCTCGCCCGGCGTGCCCCGGAAAGCGGCGGATGGTGTCGGATTTGCCCGATTAGCGTTCGAGCGCGGTCATGGCCAAACGGGCGGCTCGCGCTATTTCCGTTGCCATCAAACGTCATCACGACAACCGAGGAAGGAGACGGTCATGCTCGAAAACAGCAATGCGACAGCCAATCTCGCGGTGAAAGACCTGGAGAAGGCAAAGGCGTTCTATGAGAAAACACTCGGCCTCAAGCAAGTGGACGATATGGGCGGCGAACTGGTCGTCTACAAAAGCGGCGACACGGTCATCAACGTCTATCATTCGCAATTCGCCGGCACCAACAAGGCGACAGCGGTGACGTGGACGGTCGGCGATCAGATCGAGCCGATCGTCAAGTCGCTGAGGTCGAAGGGCGTAACCTTCGAGCATTATGATATGCCCGGCCTGAAGCTCGAGGGCGACATCCATGTCGGTGACGGCATGAAAGTCGCCTGGTTCAGGGATCCCGACGGCAACATTCTGAACCTGGTGGACAAGTAGCCTCGATTTCCGCCGTTCGCGATTGATATCCGTTGTCGGCCCATCTGGCGCAGGCCTGCCGCGCCCGATAGTTTGCGCCGATGATCGACAAGCTGGAATTCTTCATCGCTCTGGCCAGGGAAGAGCATTTCGGCCGGGCGGCGGAAGTATGCGGCGTCACCCAGCCGACGCTGTCGGCCGGCATCAAGCAGCTCGAAGGGCAGCTCGGCGTCATGCTGGTGCTGCGCGGCTCGCGCTTCCAGGGCCTGACGCCGGAAGGCAAGCAGGTGCTGGGCTGGGCGCGCCGCATCGTCGGCGACTCAAGGACGATGCGCGAGGAGATGCGGGCGGCGCGCCACGGCCTTGCCGGCCGCATTCGCATCGCCGCCGTCCCAACGGCGCTGGCCATGGTGGCGCGGCTGACGACGCCATTCCGCGAAAAGCATCCTGGCGTCACCTTCTCGGTGCTGTCGCGCACCTCGATCGAGGTGCTGACACTGCTCGGCAATTTCGATGTCGATGCCGGCATCACCTATCTCGACAACGAGCCGCTCGGACGGGTGACCAGCGTGCCGCTCTATGACGAGCGCTACCAGCTCATAACGGCGGTCGGGAACCCCTATTCCGACCGCGACAAAGTGTCGTGGGCCGAGATCAGCCAACTGCCGCTCTGCCTGCTGACGCCGGACATGCAGAACCGCCGCATCATCGACCAGCATCTGGCGGAAGCCGGCGTGCAGGTGCGCCCGACGCTGGAATCCAACTCTATGATCGTCCTGTTCTCGCATATCCGGACCGGCAAATGGTCGTCGATCATGCCGCTCAACCTTGCGGAAACGTTCGGCTTTTCCGAGCCGATCCGGGCGATCCCGATCGTCGAACCGGATGCCAGCCATACTGTCGGGCTGGTGGCGGCGCCGCGCGAGCCGCATACGCCTTTGGTGCAGGCGCTGCTGGACGAGGCGATGGCGCTGGCGGACGATTTCCGCGCCCATCGCTAGGCTAGACACTGCGAGTTGCCGAGTTTCGATAGAAATTTTCTATCAAGCAACGGAAGCGCTTTATTGATTTCGGAGGTTTCCTCTGATTTCGTAAGGACTTAGCGATATTGCGTCCATGCATGTCGTTGCCCCAAAATCGCTACAGAAGTGGGCGACGTATGAGTGGATGCCACGACCAGGGAGGGCGCTGCGTGACCATGCAGGCCGCAAGTACCGAGATCATGTCGCGCACGGCGGCGATCATTGACGAGATGAAGGGCCTCGAAGGCCCGCTGCTGCCGATCCTGCACAGCATACAGGAAGAGTTCGGGCACGTTCCGAAGGACGCGCTGCCGGTGCTCGCCGATGGGCTGAACCTCTCCCGGGCCGAGGTGCACGGCGTCGTCAGCTTTTATCACGATTTCCGCGCCCATCCGGCCGGCCGGCATGTGCTGAAGCTCTGCCAGGCGGAAGCCTGCCAATCGATGGGATCGGAGGCCGTCGCGGCCAAGGTCAAGCAGTTGCTCGGCATCGATTTCCACGAGACCACGCGCGACGGATCGGTTACACTGGAGCCGGTCTACTGCCTCGGGCTTTGCGCCTGCTCGCCGTCGGCGATGCTTGACGGCGAAGTGATCGGCCGGCTCGATGACGAAAAGATCGAAGAGATCGTCGCGGAGGTACGTTCATGATCCCGCGCATCTACATTCCGGCAGATTCCGGCGCGTTGGCGCTCGGCGCCGAGAAGGTCGCCAAGGCGATCGAGGCGGAACTCAAGGAGCGCGGCGTCGAAGCCAAGATCGTGCGCAACGGCTCGCGCGGCGCCTATTTCCTGGAACCGATGGTCGAGGTGGCGACGGCCGAGGGCCGCATCGCCTACGGGCCGGTCAAGCCGTCCGACGTCAAGAGCCTGTTCGACAGCGGCTTCCTCAAGGGCGGCCATCACAAGCGCTGGCTGGGTTCCCCGGACAAGATTCCTTTCTTCGCCAAGCAGACGCGGCTGACCTTCGCGCGCTGCGGCATCAATGATCCGCTTTCGCTCGATGCCTACAAGTCGCATGGCGGTTTGCGCGGCCTGCAGAACGCGGTCGCGATGGCGCCAGCCGACATCGTCAAGCAGGTGACCGAGTCCGGCCTGCGGGGGCGCGGCGGCGCCGGCTTCCCGACCGGTATCAAGTGGAAGACGGTGCTGGATACGACTTCCGAACAGAAATACATCGTCTGCAACGCCGACGAGGGCGACAGCGCCACTTTCGCCGACCGCATGATCATGGAAGGCGACCCCTTCGTGCTGATCGAAGGCATGGCGATCGCCGGCATCGCCACCGGCGCGACCAAGGGTTTCGTCTATATCCGCTCGGAATATCCGCATGCGGTGGCGACGATGAACAAGGCGGTCGCGATCGCCCGCAAGGCCGGCGTGCTCGGCGTCAATGTGCTGGGCTCGCCCAACGCCTTCGACATGGAAATCCGTGTCGGCGCCGGCGCCTATGTCTGCGGCGAGGAAACCTCGCTTCTGAACAGCCTTGAGGGCAAGCGCGGCGTGGTGCGCGCCAAGCCGCCGCTGCCGGCGATCCAAGGCCTGTTCGGCAAGCCGACGGTGATCAACAACGTCATCTCGCTGGCCTCGGTGCCGATCATCATGGACAAGGGCGCCGCCTTCTACAAGGATTTCGGCATGGGCCGCTCGCGCGGCACGATCCCGATCCAGATCGCCGGCAACGTCCGGAATGGCGGCCTGTTCGAGACGGCCTTCGGCCTGACTCTCGGCGAGATCGTCGACGACATCGGCGGCGGCACATCGACGGGACGTCCGGTCAAGGCGGTGCAGGTCGGCGGGCCGCTCGGCGCCTATTTCCCGCGCGCGCTGTTCGACACGCCCTTCGACTACGAGGAATTCGCCAAGCGCGACGGACTGATCGGCCATGCCGGCATCACCGTGTTCGACGACACCGCCGACATGCTGAAGCAGGCGCGCTTCGCCATGGAGTTCTGCGCCATCGAAAGCTGCGGCAAGTGCACGCCGTGCCGCATCGGCTCGACGCGCGGCGTGGAGGTTCTCGACAAGGTCGCCGCGGGCATAGAGGCGGAGAAGAACCTCGCTCTGGTCACCGACCTCTGCAACACGATGAAGTTCGGCTCGCTCTGCGCGCTGGGCGGCTTCACGCCCTATCCGGTAATGAGCTCGATCACGCATTTCCCCGAGGATTTCAAGCCCGCGCCGGCGCGCGTGGCGGCTGAATAGGAGCTGGCAGATGAACATCAAGGCCGACTTCCCGACACTGATCGAAGAGATCGACTACGGCACGCCTGAGTCGAGAGCGGAGAAGCAGATCACGCTGACCGTCGACGGGCAAAGCATCACCGTGCCGGAAGGCACCTCGATCATGCGCGCGGCGATGGAAGGCGGGGTCGAGATCCCGAAACTCTGCGCCACCGACATGCTGGACTCCTTCGGCTCCTGCCGCGTCTGCCTGGTCGAGATCGAAGGGCGGGGCGGCACGCCCGCCTCCTGCACGACGCCGGTCGGCGAAGGCATGGTGGTGCGCACGCAGTCGGACCGGCTCGATGCCATCCGCCGCGGCGTGATGGAGCTCTATGTCTCCGACCATCCGACCGGCTGGAACGAGAAGGCCGGAACCGGCGCCAGCGAGTTCGACGTTGTGGCGAAGTCGGTCGGCCTGAGCGAGAACCGCTATGGCATTGCAGGCCGCAACCACGTCAAGGAAGTGAACGGCATCGCGCCCGGCCATGGCTCTTTGGCCGTCGACTACATCGCCCGGGACGAATCCAACCCCTACTTCACCTATGATGCGGCGCAGTGCATCGTCTGCTCGCGCTGCGTGCGCGCCTGCGAAGAGGTGCAGGGCACCTTCGCACTGACCATCGAGGGCCGCGGCTTCGAATCCCGTATGGTCGCCGGCATGCACGAGGATTTCATCGCTTCCGAATGCGTGTCCTGCGGCGCCTGCGTGCAGGCCTGCCCGACCGACGCGCTGCGCGAAAAGTCGGTGCTCGAAAAGGGCATGCCGGAGCGCTCGGCCGTCACCACCTGCGCCTATTGCGGCGTCGGCTGCTCGTTCAAGGCCGAGGTGAAGGATGACGAAGTCATCCGCATGATGCCCTACAAGGACGGCATGGCGAACCACGGCCATTCCTGCGTCAAAGGCCGTTTCGCTTATGGCTATGCCACGCACAAGGACCGCATCCTGTCGCCGATGGTCCGCGAGAAGATCACCGATCCGTGGCGCGAAGTGAGCTGGGAAGAGGCGATCGCCCATACGGCGAAGGAATTCCGGCGCATCCAGTATCAGTACGGACGCACGGCGATCGGCGGCATCACCTCATCGCGCTGCACGAACGAGGAGACCTATCTGGTCCAGAAGCTGGTGCGGCAGGGCTTCCGCAACAACAATGTCGACACCTGCGCCCGCGTCTGCCATTCGCCGACCGGCTACGGGCTCGGCCAGACCTACGGCACCTCGGCCGGCACGCAGGATTTCGACTCGGTCGAGTTCACCGATGTCGCCGTCATCATCGGCGCCAATCCCGCTTCGGCGCACCCGGTGTTCGCCTCGCGGCTGAAGAAGCGGCTGCGTGGCTCGCCAGGGAAGGAGGGCGCCAAGCTGATCGTGCTCGATCCGCGCCGTACCGAAATGGTCAAGTCGGCGCATATCGAGGCGGACTACCACCTGCCGCTGAAGCCCGGCACCAATGTGGCGGTGCTGACGGCGTTGGCGCATGTCATCGTCACCGAGGGCCTCTACAACGAAGCCTTCATCCGCGAGCGCTGCGACTGGGCCGAATTCCAGGACTGGGCGTCCTTCGTCGCCCTGCCGGAGAACAGCCCCGAAGTTGTCGGCGAACTGTCCGGCGTCGACCCCGAATTGATCCGGGGCGCCGCCCGTCTCTATGCCAAGGGCGGCAATGGCGCGATCTATTACGGTCTCGGCGTTACCGAACACAGCCAGGGCTCGACCACGGTGATCGCGATCGCCAATCTCGCCATGGCCACCGGCAATATCGGCCGCCCGGGCGTCGGCGTAAATCCGCTGCGCGGCCAGAACAATGTGCAGGGCTCCTGCGACATGGGCTCCTTCCCGCATGAGTTGCCGGGCTACCGCCACATCTCGGGCGAAGCAGTGCGTGACATCTATGAAAGCCTGTGGGGCGTGAAGCTGGACGACGAACCCGGCCTGCGCATCCCCAACATGCTGGATGCCGCCGTCGATGGTTCGTTCAAGGGCATCTACATCCAGGGCGAGGACATCCTGCAGTCCGATCCGGATACCAAGCATGTCGCCGGCGGTCTTGCCGCGATGGAATGCGTGGTCGTGCACGACCTCTTCCTCAACGAGACTGCGAACTACGCGCATGTCTTCCTGCCGGGCTCGACCTTCCTCGAGAAGGACGGCACCTTCACCAATGCCGAGCGCCGCATCAACATGGTGCGCAAGGTTCTGGAGCCGAAGGCGCGCTATGCCGACTGGGAAGCGACGCAGGAGCTTGCCCGCGCCATCGGGCTCGACTGGAACTATACGCATCCCGCCGAGATTATGGACGAGATCGCCAAGACGACGCCGAGCTTCGCAGGTGTCTCCTTCGATCTGATCGACCGTGTCGGTTCAGTGCAGTGGCCCTGCAACGAGAAGGCGCCGCTCGGCACGCCGATCATGCATGTCGACGGCTTCGTGCGCGGCAAGGGCAAGTTCATCCGCACCGAATATGTGGCAACGGACGAAAGGACCGGGCCGCGCTTCCCGCTGCTGCTCACCACCGGCCGAATTCTGTCGCAGTACAATGTCGGCGCACAGACCCGGCGCACCGAAAACTCGATCTGGCATGCCGAGGACCGGCTGGAGATCCATCCGCATGACGCCGAGGTCCGCGGCGTCCGCGACGGCGACTGGGTGCGGCTGGCGAGCCGTTCAGGCGAGACGACGCTGCGCGCGCTGATCACCGACCGCGTCTCGCCGGGCGTCGTCTATACGACCTTCCATCACCCGGACACGCAGGCCAACGTGATCACCACCGACTTCTCGGACTGGGCGACGAACTGTCCGGAATACAAGGTCACCGCCGTGCAGGTGGCGCCGTCCAACGGCCCGACCGATTGGCAGAAGGACTATAACGAACAGGCGCAGCAGAGCCGTCGTATCGCTCCGCTGGCGGCGGCGGAGTAGTCTTGGCCGCGCGCCGCAAAGCGACAACGCAAATCTCGCGGCTGGCGTATCGCGCCGGCGGCACCGCCGCCGCGAGCCGCATGGTGCCGGAAGAGACGCCGGTGGCGTTCTCCTATGCCGGCACCACGCATGCGGTGATGATGGCGAGCCCGGCCGACTTCGAGGATTTCGCGCTCGGCTTCTCGCTCACAGAGGGCATCATCGCTGACCCAAATGAGATCGAGGCGATCGAGGTCGAGGATCTCGGCGCCGGCATCGACATCCAGATCCGGTTGAAGGACAAAGCCAACACGCGCTTCCAGGCGCGGCGGCGCAGGCTGGCGGGGCCGGTTGGCTGCGGCTTATGCGGCATCGAATCCATCGAGGAGGCGATGCGTTCGGTCGACGCGGTTGGTGCGTCACGGCTTACACTTCAGCCGGAGGATATCGCAAGCGCCGTCCGTCTGCTGTCGAAGGTGCAGAAGCTGCATGCCGAGACAGGCGCGGTGCACGCGGCCGGCTTCTACGTTCCCGGCAAGGGCATCGTCATGGCGCGTGAGGATGTCGGTCGTCACAATGCGCTGGACAAGCTCGCCGGCGCGCTGGCCAAGGCAGGCATCGACGGTGCGACAGGCGCGGTCGTGGTCACCTCGCGCGTGTCGGTGGAGATGGTGCAGAAGACCGCCGCCATCGGCGCCGCGATCATCATGGCGGTTTCGGCGCCGACCGCGCTTGCCATCCGCACGGCGGATGCCGCCGGCATGACGCTGGTGGCGCTGGTGCGCGGCGATGATTTCGACATTTTCACCCACCCCGAACGGGTGGCTTCCGGAGTTGCCAAGCATGTCGCATGACGAAGATCACATCACCAGCACCAGGGAGAAGCTGGTGCGCATGGCCAACCAGATCGCGACCTTCTTCCATTCGAAGCCGCGCGAGGAAGGCATTGCCGGCGTTGCCGAGCATATCAACAAGTTCTGGGAGCCCAGGATGCGGCGCCAGTTCTTCGAAATGCTGGACGCCGGCACCGAGAATTTCGACGAGCTTGTGATCGCGGCTTCGGCCAGGATCAAACGGCCGCGGACGCCGGAGCAGGCCGACACGAGCATCGGCTACGCCAGGCCCGTGCAGGCCGAGAACGCCGCTCCGCAGAAGTAGCCCGGCAGGCGGTTTTCGGCCGCCAAAGGTCTTATATTTCCGATCTCTAAAGTTTGGCTGCCGAAAACGGCCTGCCTCTGCTATGGTCGGCGACAGGAAGTCGTCTGGCCGGCGGGGTATTTGCGTGAGGCCGATCGAGACCAGATATGCTCGTAGCGGTGACGTGCGGATCGCCTATCAGGTGGTCGGCCAAGGTGCGTTCGATCTGGTCTTCGTGCCTGGCTTCATCTCCAATCTCGACCTGCATTGGGAAGACGAAGGCTATAGCCGCCTGTTGAAGCGGCTCTCCGCCTTCTCGCGGCTCATCCTGTTCGACAAACGCGGCACCGGGCTTTCCGACCGCGTCGACAACCATCACCTGCCCAGTCTCGAAACCCGCATGGACGACGTGCGCGCGGTGATGGACGCCGCCGGCAGTGGCCGGGCGGCAGTCCTCGGCGCCTCGGAAGGCGCGCCGATGGCGATACTGTTCGCCGCGACCTATCCGGAGCGGACGCGGGCGCTGGCGCTCTATGGCGGCTATGCGCATTTCCACAAATGGGTGATGCCGCCGGAGCGGCTGGAAGCCTTCATCGAGGCGGCGGAGACATGCTGGGGCACCGGCGCCACCTTGCCCAATTTTGCACCCGGCCGGGTGGACGACCCGCATTTTGCGCAATGGTGGGCACGTTTCGAACGGCTGTCGGCCAGCCCGACGGCCGCGGCGGCACTTGCCCGCATGAATGCGGGTATCGATGTGCGCGACATTCTCGGGACGATCAGCGCCCCTACACTTCTGATCCATCGCCGCAACGACACTCGCGTCGACCCCGATGCCAGCCGTTTCCTGGCACGGAAAATCCCGAATGCCCGGCTGGTCGAGGTAGCCGGGCGAGATCATCCCATCTGGACCGGCGATGTCGACCGCGTTGCCGATCTGATCGAGGAATTCCTGACCGGCGAGCGCGCCGTGGCCGAAACTGAACGGGCGCTCGCCGCGCTGCTGGCGACGCGCATCTATGATACGGCCAAGCTCGGCGACCGCATGTGGAGCGAGCGCAGCCAGCGTTTCCAGGAGACCTGGCGGCTGCTGGTCGGACGGCATGGCGGGCGCGCGGCGGGCACGCATGGCGAGGTGATGATGTCACGTTTCGACGGCCCGGCGCGCGCCATACGCTGCGCCGCGGCGCTGCGCGAGGCGGCTCAGGAAATCGGCGTGGCAAGCGCGCAAGGGGCACATGTCGGCGAAATCGAATTGCGCGGTCCGCCGGCGGGGCTGACGGCGCGCGTGACCATGCAGCTGGCCAATCATGCCGGCCGTGCCGACATCCTGGCCTCGCGGCTGGTTGCCGACCTGGCGGCGGGCTCGGGCCTGCACTTCACCGACGCCGGCCGCGTCAGCCTGGACGAACTGGACGAGCCGCTGCCGATCGTGCAGGCGACGTCGGAGCAGCATCTGGAACCGGCCTGCCGGCCCAAAGCAAAGCCTGCCGAGCCGGCTGTGCTGACGGCACGGGAGAGTGAGGTGGTGAACCTGATTGCCGACGGCAAGAGCAATGCCGCGATCGCCGCCGAGCTCAGCCTCAGCGAGCATACGGTCAAGCGGCACGTCGCCAACATATTGCTGAAACTCGACCTGCCGTCGCGGGCTGCTGCCGCGGCATTTTCGGCCAGGCACTCTGGCCCGGACGGGCCATGAGAGCCATGGCGCTTTCGGGCGAAGCGGCGGCGGCGTCATAAGCAGTAAGAATTCTCTCCATGCAGGCCAAGGCGGTGACGCCGAGGAAGGCGCTGCGAACGGAGGATGAAATGCTGAAATCAAACCGGACTATCAAGTCGCTTGTGATCGCGGCAGGCGTTGGCGTGCTGCTCGCGATCAATCCCGCGAAAGCCGAGGACGCATCGGCGAAGGCTGCCTACAAGGACATACAGGCAACGCTTGGCTCGGTGCCGGACATGTTCAGGACGCTGCCGGACGTCGCGGTTGCCGGCGCCTGGGCCGAAATCAAAGGCGTGCAGCTCAATCCGAACACCGCCCTCAACGGCAAGACCAAGGAGTTGATGGGACTGGCGGTCGCCTCGCAGATTCCCTGCCAGTACTGCATCTATTTCCACACCGAGGCGGCCAAGCTCAACGGCGCCAGCGACGAGGAGATCAAGGAGGCGATCGCGATGGCGGCGATCGTGCGCCACTGGTCCACCATGCTCAACGGCAGCCAGGTCGATCTGGCGACCTTCAAGAAGCAGACCGACGACGTGTTCGCGGCCGTCAAGGCCAAGTCGCAGTGAACGAAATTCCTGCCCGACGATGAACGCCGGGCAGCCCTTCACTCGTTAACCGCCCGATCCAAAGACGGGCACATGGAGGATGACATGCTGACCAAGACACAAGCCGTAGACGGCACCGCGATCAAGAAGGCGATCGAGGGCCGCGACGGCAAGCTGCTGTCGAGCTTCTACAACGACGATGCGTTGGTGCGGGTGATCGACCGCAACAATCCGCCGAGCAAGCCGCGCGAGATCCGCGGCCGCGCGGCGATCAGCATCTTCTGGGACGATATCTGCAGCCGGGCGATGACCCACAAGGTCGACGCCACGATCGCCGAGGGCGACAATTTGGCCTTCACCCAGGCCTGCGCGTATCCGGACGGCACGAAAGTGTACTGCGCGGCAATTCTGGAGCTGAAGAACGGCCGCATCACGCGGCAAACAGTCGTTCAGGCTTGGGACGAATAGCCGGCTAACGTAACCTTTGGGAGGAAATGTCATGTTCAGCGCCAGATGGCAGATCGACGCCAAGTTCGGACACAAGCAGACCGTGCTCGATCTATTGAAGAAATGGGAACGCGAGATCGGCTCGCAAGTCGGCATTGCCGATCTGCAGTTCCAGATCATGACCGGCTCGATCGGCGCACGCGAGGCGACGGTGGAGTCACATCACCAGGTCGAGAGCCTGGCCCAGTTGGAGACGTTCTTCGCCAAGATCGGCAAGATCGATGCGCACGCCAAATGGGGCAAGGAGATCGAGCCCTATGTCGTGTCGGGCACCAGCCTCTGGCAGATATTCCGTATCGTCGAATAGTTCGATTGTGAAATAGCCGCGGCCTGCCGCTGGGCGGCGTGGCGGGTGGCCGCAGCCGCGGCCGCCTTCATCATGCCTTCGGCCCCAAGGGCGAGGGTCATGCATCCCGCACGGCCGCGGCAGCTTCCGGCCATGGCTCTCCCGGGCCATGTCCCACTGGCCCTTTCGGGCGAAGCAGCCGAGACCGGTTTGGTGCAATGTGCTTTTCCTCTGCACCATCCAACGCACCGTCCGATAGGGCGGCATAAAACGAAGCAACAAATGCGTGGCGTCCGCGCCGCATGGCGCTGGCGCAATCAAGGGAGAAAACCGATGACCGACGAAACCCATGCAAAACTGCGTGAAGGCTTGCGCGGGGAGCTGATCCTGCGTGACGAAAACGGATATGACGAGGCCCGCAAGATCTACAACGGCATGATCGACAAGCGCCCGCTGCTGATTGCGCGCTGCGCCGATGTCGCCGACGTGATCACCGCTGTAAAATATGCGCGCGACAACGATCTCCTGATCGCCGTGCGCGGTGGAGGGCATAACGGCGCCGGGTTGGGGATTTGCGACAACGGCCTCGTCATCGACCTGTCGGCGATGAAGGGGATCCATGTCGACCCGAAAACGCGCACCGTGAGGGTCGCGCCCGGCTGCACCTCGGGTGACGTGGACCACGCCACCCATCCCTTCGCGCTCGCCGTTCCGTTCGGCATCGTTTCGACCACCGGCGTCGCCGGCCTCACCCTTGGTGGAGGGACGGGCTATCTCACGCGCAGATACGGTCTTACCATCGACAATCTACTCGAGGCCGATCTGGTGCTGGCCGATGGCAGCGTGGTGAGGGCCGGCAAAAGCGAGAATCCCGACCTGTTCTGGGCGCTGCGGGGCGGCGGCGGCAATTTCGGCGTCGTGACAAGCTTCCTGTTCCAGGCCCATCCCGTGAACATGATCTTCGGCGGCCCGGTATTCTGGGAGGCCAAGGATGCTCAGGCCGTCATGCAGGTTTATCGCGACTACCTGCCGGAGGCGCCGGAAGATCTCGGTGCCTTTGTCGGCCTGAAGTCCGTACCCTCGACCGATCCCTTCCCGCGCGAATATTGGGGCAAGCGCGCCTGCGCCATCATCTCCTGCTACAACGGCACGGAGGAAGACGGGCGCAAGGCCATGGCGCCGCTGCTGGACAACTTGCCGCCGCCGATCTTCAACTGGATGGGCGTAATGCCATACCCGGCGTTGCAGGCGCTGTTCGACCCGCTGCTTCCGAAGGGCCTGCAATGGTATTGGAAGGGCGATTTCGTCAAGTCGCTTCCGGACGAAGCCATCGCGACCCATATCGCGCAGGCCGCGCAGGCGCCCAGCGAATTGTCTCTCATGCATCTTTACCCGATCGACGGCGCGGTGCGCCGCGTCGGCAAGGACGAGACTGCCTGGAACGCGCGCGACGCAAGCTGGTCGATGGTCATCGCCGCCATCGATCCCGATCCGGCTAAGGCCGCCGACCTCACCGCGTGGGCGAAGACCTACTGGGCGAGCATCCATCCCCACAACGGCGAGGGCGGCTACGTGAATTTCATGATGGACGACGAAGGCGAAGCGCGCGTGCGGGCGAGCTATGGCGCGAATTACGAGCGGCTGAGCCAGGTGAAGCGGACCTATGACCCATTCAACCTCTTCCGGGTCAACCAGAACATCAAGCCCGCGATATCGGCGGAGCAGGGCAGGACAGCCGCATAGCTGCCGGCTGCTGGTGCCGCTTCGGCCGTCGTCTCCCTGTCAAGAGCGGTGCCTGTCATCGATCCTTTGGGTCACTTCTCCCCGTGAACGGCGTTTACGGGGAGAAGTGAACCTGTGGTTACATCAGGCCAAGCTGTTTGTAGAAGCCGAGCGCGTCGTAATAGTCGCTCTGCGTCGCGATCTTGCCGTCCTTGATGGAGAACATGGAGGCGCCGGTGAAGGAGAACTTCTTGCCGGTCGCGGCCGTGCCATCGGCCCAGGCTCCAGTGTTGGTTCCGGAAAACTCCCATTCGAAGGAAACGCGGTCGCCCTCGACCACCGGCTTGCCCTTCATCGTCCACACCGCGTCGGGAACAGCCTTCAGGAAGTTGTCGATGACGCCGGTCTTTGCGGCCTCCCTGCCCGTGACCGGTTTGCCGACCGAAGCGTCATAATAGGTGACGTCGTCGGCGAAGTAGCCGGCGGCCTTGGCTGAGTCATGCGCATTCCAGGCGGCGACATAGGCTTCGACCACCGATTGCGCGGTATCGGCGGCGAAGGTTGGCGCTATGGCCAATAGTGTGGCGGCGATGGCCACGGATGTCAGAAACTGGCGGCGATGCATGGCTTTGTTCCTCCTTGGTTGAATGCTTGCGTCCTTTCAAATGGCGCTACCCGTGCGCCACCATCACGTGGCGAACGGCCGTGTAATCCTCCAGCGCGTAGAGCGACATGTCCTTGCCGTAGCCGGACTGCTTGAGGCCGCCATGCGGCATCTCGTTGGTCAACATGAAGTGCGTGTTGATCCAGGTGCAGCCATATTGCAGGCGGGCGGCCGTCGCCATGGCGCGCGAGACGTCCCTGGTCCAGACCGACGAGGCAAGGCCGTAATCGCTGTCATTCGCCCAGTTCACAGCTTCGTCGACTTCCGAGAAGCGGGTTATCGAGACGACCGGGCCGAAGACTTCGCGGCGCACGATCTCGTCCTCCTGCAGCGCGCCGGCGACGACCGTCGGCTGATAATAGAAGCCGGAGCCCTCGCCCGGCTTGCCGCCGGTGGTGATCTCGATGTGCTTCAGTTCCGAGGCGCGTTCGACGAAGCTCGACACGCGGTCGCGCTGGCGGCGCGAGATCAACGGTCCGATCTCGTTCTCGGTATCGTCCGGCTGATTGTACTTGATGGTCGAGACCGCCGACGAGAGATCGGCGACGAGCTTGTCGTAGATCTTCTTGCCGGCATAGATGCGGCAGGCGGCGGTGCAGTCCTGACCGGCATTGTAATAGCCGAAGGCACGCAATCCGTTGACCACGGCGCCGAGGTCGGCGTCGTCGAAGACGATGACCGGCGCCTTGCCGCCGAGTTCCAGATGGGTGCGCTTGACCGACTTGGCGGCCGCCTGCAGCACCTTTTTGCCGGTGGCGACGTCGCCGGTGATCGAGATCATGTTGACCTTGGGGTGGTTGATCAGCGTGTTTCCGACGCTGTCGCCACGGCCGAGCACGACATTGACGACGCCCTCGGGCAGCACCTCGGCGAGAATTTTCGCCAGCTTCAGCGCGGTCAGCGGCGTCTGCTCCGACGGCTTGAAGACAACCGTGTTGCCGCCGCCGATCGCCGGCGCCAGCTTCCAGGCCATCATCATCAGCGGATAGTTCCAGGGCGCGATCGAGGCGACGATGCCGATCGGGTCGCGCCGCACCATCGAGGTGTGGCCCGGAATATATTCGCCGGCGACCTGGCCGGGCATCGACCGCACCGCGCCGGCGAAGAACCGGTAGCAGTCGATGATCGCCGGGATCTCGTCGTTGAGCACCGCGTTGATCGGCTTGCCGCAATTCAGCGCCTCGAGCGCCGCGAACTCCTTGGCCTCGGCCTCGATGCGGTCGGCAATCTTCAACAGATAGCCCGAGCGCTGCGCCGGCGTCGTGCGCGACCAACCGACGAACCCTTGTTCGGCGGCACTGACAGCCGCCTCGATCTGCGCCGGGCTCGCTTCCGGCAGGTTGAGGATCGTCGCCCCGGTCTTCGGATTGAGGATAGGCTCCTCGGTCTCGGTGCCCTTCTCGAATTTCGAGCCGATCAGCATCTGAGTGTCCATTGGATTCTCCCTGAACAGGAGCGAATAGTGAGCAGGGAGTAGCGAATAGGGTTTGAGTGTCGATCTCCCCTATTCGCTATTCGCTACTCCCTATTCGCTGTTTTCATTTCCCACTCCCCGCGATCTGGTCGCCGTCGCGGGTCAGGTAATAGGCAAAGAGGATCGGCAGCAGCGTCACCAGCACGACGACCATGGCCACGACATTGGTGACCGGGCGCTGGCGCGGGCGGATCAGTTCCTCCAGCATCCAGATCGGCACCGTCTGCTGCTGGCCGGCGGTGAAGGTGGTGACGATGACCTCGTCGAAGGACAGCGCGAAAGCGAGCATGCCGCCGGCGAGAAGCGCGGTTGCGATGTTGGGCAGCACGACATGCCGGAAGGTCTGAAAACCATCGGCGCCGAGATCCATCGAGGCCTCGATCATCGAGCCGGACGTGCGGCGGAAACGGGCGACGGCGTTGTTGTAGACGACGACCACGCAGAAGGTGGCGTGGCCGAGCACGATCGTCCAGAAAGAGAACGGGATGTCAGCGAGCGCGAAGGCTGAGCGCAGCGCAATACCGGTGATGATGCCGGGCAGCGCGATCGGCAGGATGACCAGCAGCGAGATGGCCTCGCGGCCGAAGAAGCGGGTCTGCGAGACGGCAGCGGCGCAGAGCGTGCCGAGCACCAGCGCGATCGCCGTCGAGATCGCGGCGACGCGCACCGACAACGACAGCGCCTCCCAGACGTCCGGGCGGTTCCAGGTGACGGCGAACCATTGCGTGGTCAGCCCGGGCGGCGGCCAGACGAAACTCTTCTCCTCCGTGGTGAAGGCATAGACGAAGATCAGCAGGATCGGCAGATGCAGGAAGAGCAGGCCGCAGGCGGCGGCGATCTTCAGACCGAGCGGAGCACGTTGGCCGCGGTCAGAGCGCATCGAAGGCCCCCATGCGCTTGGCGCCCCAGAGGTAGAAGCCCATGATGACGATGGGCACCACGGTGAAGGCGGCGGCCAAAGGGATATTGCCGGCGGTGCCCTGCTGCGAGTAGACGGCCTGGCCGATGAACAGGCGCGATGTACCGATGATCTGCGGGATGATGTAGTCGCCCAGCGTCAGCGAGAAGGTGAAGATCGAGCCGGCGACGATGCCTGGCAGCGCCAGCGGGAACAGCACGTTGCGGAAGGTCTGGCCGGGCGAGGCGCCGAGATCGGACGAGGCCTCGACCAGGTTGCTGGGCACGCGCTCGAGTGCTGCCTGAACGGGGAGGATCATGAACGGCAGCCAGACATAGACGAAGACGATGAAAGTGCCGGTGAAGGAGACGGACAGCGAGTTGCCGCCGACGATCGGCAGCGACAGCCAGGCGTCGAGCAACCAAAGCAGGTTGAGCTTGGCGAGCAGCCAGGTGAGGATGCCTTCCTTGGCCAGGATCAGCTTCCAGGCGTAGATCTTGACCAGGTAGCTCGACCACAGCGGCAGCATGACGCCGAGATAGAACAGCGCCTTCCAGCGCCCGCGTGCGTAGCGCGCCGCGTAATAGGCGATGGGGAAGGCCACGATCGCCGAGGCGAGTGTGACGAGCGCCGCCATCGTCACCGTGCGCAGGATGATGTCGAGGTTGGCGGCCTGGAAGAGGTCGCCATAGGTCTTCAGCGTGAACTGGCGATTGATGAGGCCGGAAAACTCGTCGATCGAGAAGAAGCTCTGCGCCAAGAGCGCGAACAGCGAGCCGATATAGACGATGCCGAGCCACAGCACCGGCGGCAGCAGCATCAGGAACAGCAGGAATTTCGGGCGCCGCCAGAAGAGATCGGAGAGCGCGCCACGTATGCCGCCGCTGCCCGGCAGAATGGCGGGGGCGGGATTGGAGTTGAGCGCGGCGATGGTCATGAGGCCGCTCTGTCTTCGCGCAGCTCATGGGAAAGGCCGCGATCCTTCGCGCCCCCCTCTGTCCTGCCGGACATCTCCCCCTCTAGGGGGGAGATCAGCAGCTTGTCTGCCTCGCCAGCTCTGCAGCGTTGGAGATTGAAGAGGCCAGCGACAGCCAATCTCCCCCCTTGAGGGGGAGATGTCCGGCAGGACAGAGGGGGGCGCCGCGCGCAAGCCTTCGTCATGCCTGTTCATCCATCAGATGCAGGCTCTCGCGATTGAAGGTGAGCATGACGGTCTCACCCTCGACGGGCAGGGCGGTACCCGCCGGCACAACCGCGTGCAGCGTCAACCCATCGGCATCGAGCGCCAGCCTCGTCGTCGCGCCGAGATAATTGGTCCCGACAAGCCGCGCGGCAACGCCGTCGCCATTCGCCTCGCGCGCAACACGGATGGATTCAGGTCTGAGGCTCCCCCAGCGGTGCTGGCCGGAATAGCGCTGGACGAAATCCGGCGGCAGCACGTTGGACGAGCCGACGAAATCGGCGACGAAGCGCGTGTTCGGGCGCTGGTAGATGTCCTCCGGCGTGCCGACCTGCATGATCTTGCCGTCGTTGAAGACGGCGACCCGGTCGGCCATGGAAAGCGCCTCGCCCTGGTCATGAGTGACGAAGACGAAGGTAATGCCGAGCGCCTTCTGCAGCGACTTCAGTTCCTCCTGCATGTTCTCGCGCAGCTTGAGGTCGAGCGCGCCGAGCGGCTCGTCGAGCAGCAGCACCTTGGGCTGGTTGACCAGCGCGCGGGCGAGCGCGACGCGCTGGCGCTGGCCGCCGGAGAGCTGGCCGGGGCGACGCGTGCCATAGCCCGGCAGACGCACCAGCGACAGCGCCTCCTCCGCCGCTTTCAGCCGTTCGGCCTTGCCGACGCCCTTGACCATCAGGCCATAGGCGACGTTGTCGAGCACGTTGAGATGCGGGAACAGCGCATAGTCCTGGAAGACGGTGTTGACGTTGCGGCGATAGGGCGGAACGCCTTCGGCGCGCTCGCCGAAGATCGAGATCGATCCGGCCGTCGGCTGCTCGAAGCCGGCGATCAACCTGAGGCACGTCGTCTTGCCGGAACCGGACGGCCCGAGCATGGCGAAGAACTCGCCCGCCGCGATGTCGAGATCGACCGCGTCGACGGCGCGCACGCTGCCGAAATGGCGCGAGACTTGTTTGAAGGAAACGGCAGAGGTCATGGGCCTGTCTATCTGTTGCCGGATCTGAGGAAGGCGAGTTTCGCACGCCGCCCTACCTCCCCCTTGGGGGAGGTCGCGGCGAAGCCGCGGGCGGGGGTCCCGACGCTATGCGTCGACCCTCCCCACAAGGGGGAGGTTAAGGCAAATCACCGGCCGCCGATGACGCCGATATAGTCCGACACCCAGCGGTAATAGGGCACGCACTGGTTGTTCTGGCTGGCGCATTTGGTCACCGGCGTCTTCCAGAACTTGATCTTGTCGAAATTGTCGTAGCCGTTGGTCTTGCAGCCTTCGTCGGTCAGAAGCTCATTGCCCTTGCAGGCGGCGGGCACCACCGGCAGCGAGCCGAACCAGGCCGAGACGTCGCCCTGGACCTTTGGCGACAAGGAATGCTCGAGCCACATATAGGCGCAGTTCGGATGCGTGGCGTCGGCTTCCATCATGGTGGTGTCGGCCCAGCCGGTGACGCCTTCTTCCGGCACGGTCGAAGCGACCGGCTTCTTGGCGGCGACCAGCGTGTTCACCTGATAAGGCCACGAGCCGGAAGCGACGACGCCCTCGTTCTGGAAGTCGTCGACCTGGATCGCGGCATCATGCCAGTAGCGGCCGACCAGCGTGCGCTGCGTGCGCAAGAGATCGAGCGCCGCCTTGTACTGGTCCTCGTTGAGCTCGTAGGGGTCCTTGATGCCGAGTTCCGGCTTGTGGAACATCAGATAATTGGCGGCGTCGGCAATGTGGATCGGGCCATCATAGGCCTGGACGCGGCCCTTGTTCGACTTGCCGTCGGGCAGCTTCATTTCCTCGAAGACGACGTTCCAGCTCTTGGGCGCGTCCTTGAAGACGTCGGTGTTGTACATCAGGATGTTCGGGCCCCACTGATAGGGAACGCCGTAATGCACCTTGTCGACGGTGAACCAGGGCGCGTCCTTCAGGCGGTCGTCAACAGTCTTCCAGCTCGGGATGAGATCGGTGTTGATCGGCTGCACGCGCTTGCCGGCGACGAGGCGCAGCGAAGCATCGCCCGAAGCCGTGACCAGGTCGAAGCCGCCCTCGTTCATCAGCGAGACCATCTCGTCCGAGGTGTTGGCGGTCTTGACGTTGACCTTGCAGCCGCTTTCCTTCTCGAAGGCGGTCACCCAGTCATAACCCTTGTCGGTTTCGCCGCGCTCGATATAGCCCGGCCAGGCGACGATGTTGACCTCGCCCTCGCCCTTGCCGAGTTCCTTGACCTGGGCCATCGCCTGACCCGTAAAGGTCAGCGCCACAGTCAATGCCGTGCACGACTTCAGGAATGCATTCATCGTCGATCTCCCATTTTGGCGCATGACCCCGAAACCGCTCCGGTTTTCGGAAAGGATCATGCGCAAACTCAAAATGTCAGGGCTCACTTTGCCCTGACGGCAGCGCTCTGTCGGCGCGGCTTCGGTCCCTGGGTGAAATTGCTGTGAAAAATCCGGTTTCGCAAATTCATTTATCAGAAAGCCGATATCGGTTTTTCCGATAGATATCAAAGCCGCTGGCGGACCATGCGCTGCGATTGCGCGAGGCCGATGAAATCACGCGCCGACTGCGGCAGACTGGAGCCGCGGCGCCAGACCATGCCGACCTGAACCACCGGCAGCGAGCCGGAAATGTCGCGGGATTCGATGCGGTCGCCTTCCAGCGACCAGGGTCGGTAGACGAGGTCGGGCAGGAGCGCCACGCCAGCGCCCGTGGCGACCAGGCTGCGCACGGCCTCGACCGAGCGGGTGCGGAAGGCGACATGCGGCCTGGCGCCGATCGCCGACAGCAACTTGCCGGTGTTCTCCTCGATCTCGTCGACGGTGAGCATGATCAGCGGCTCGGACGCGATATCGCCGATGCCGATGATGTCGGCGCTGGCGAGCCTGTGGCTGAGCGGGATCCACAAGCGATAGGCCGAGACTTCGAGGATTTCCGACTGCAGCGCGGTGCGGTCGCGAAGGTTCGACGTGACCATGACGGCGATATCGAGCTTGCCGCCGACCAGAAGGTGCTCGAGATAGTCGCCATTGTCCTCGATGGCCGAGACCTCGACGCCCGGATAGCCGCGGCGGTAGCGGGCGAGGAGATC
Source organism: Mesorhizobium montanum (assembly GCF_033977145.1). Lineage (NCBI taxonomy): Bacteria > Pseudomonadati > Pseudomonadota > Alphaproteobacteria > Hyphomicrobiales > Phyllobacteriaceae > Mesorhizobium > Mesorhizobium montanum. Next base: position 24,443 of record NZ_JAVIJF010000031.1, read on the forward strand.
GGACAGCACATAGCCGGCGACCAGCGAGGTGACGCCGAGCTGCAGGCGGCCGCCGGCCACGGCCAGTTCGCTGGAGAAGGAACGGCGCGCGTCAGAGACATCGGCCAGGATCTTGGTCGCGTGGCGCAAGAACTGGTGGCCCTTATGGGTGATGTTCAGCCCACGCGGATGCCGCTCGAAGAGCTCGACGCCGAGATCGCTCTCCAGTTCCTTGATTGCCTCGGTGACCGAGGACTGCGAGATCGACAGGTTTTGCGCGGCGCCCGACACGGTGCCCTGCTCGGCGACGGCGACGAAGAACTGCAATTGGCGGATGGTGAAAGCCATGGCCGGACTAAACACCGGCGCGCGCGGGAAAGAAAGCCGGCGCAGCCGACTTGCGCCGGCGGCTTTTATCCTCCTGCCGGTCTGACGCGACGCCAGTGTGAGCGCAGCGCAACGAGAAACGCGACTTCCAGCGCCAGCACGATGGCCATGATGCGAAACGCCACCGTGGGCAGATCGTGGACGCCGCCGCGCATCGCATAGCCGGCGAGAAGGAAGCCGGCGTTCCACAGCATTGCGCCAAGCAGGGTGGCTAAAGCGAAAGGCACAGCCGGAAGCCGCAAGGCGCCGGCGGCGATCGGCAGATGGCGCGCCTCATGCACAATATCGCCTTCGCGGTATCCGGCGGCGCCATGGCCGGGTCGCGGCGCATCAGTCGCTGGTTTTCGGCTAGCTTCTTGTTTCTTGGGTCAGGCCGTCGCAATGGTCAAGCGCGCGCCGGCCTCACTCAGCGCGGCGGCGACGTCGCGCGGCGGCGGCCGGTCGGTGACAAGTTCGGAAAAACCGTCGAAGCCGCAGACCCGGACCAGGCCCTGGCGGCCGAACTTGGTATGATCGGTGATGACCAGGGAGCGCTGGCCGCGCGACAGCACCATGCGGGCGAATTCCGCCTCGTCCAGGTCGTAGTCGGTCAGGCCGGCGGCGGCATCGACGGCGCCGATCGAGATCACCGCGTGATCGACCGAAAATCGGCTGACGAACTCGATTGCCGAAATGCCGAAAGCCGCGCCTGAATCGCTGCGCAGCTCGCCGCCCGCCATATAGACCTTGTTGCCGTTCACCGTCGCCAGCGTGCGGGCGATGTCGGAGGAATTGGTGACCACCGTCAGCCGGCGGTGCCCCAGCAGCTCTCGCGCCAGGAAGGACGTGGTCGTGCCGGTGTCGAGCATGATCGCCTCGCCATCGCGGATGGTGGCCGCGACCATTTTGGCGATCAGGCGCTTGGCTTCGGCATTCTCGCGCATGCGCCGCTCGAACGGCGCCTCGCCCATCGAGGCAAGGCCTACGGCGCCGTGCATCTTCAGCACGGAGCCGTCATCGGCGAGCGGCTTGACGTCGCGCCGCACCGTTTCCAGCGACACGCCCAGCCGTTCGGCGAGGCTGGCTATGGTGATCGTGCCTTGCTCGTTGAGGAGCCGCAGGATTTCGCCATGCCGTTTCGAATGGATCATGTGGATGTCCGCGGATTTTGACCGAATTTAAGGCTTTGACAACGCTTTGAAAGGAGTTGCTTATATTTTCGGGCAAAACACCCAAAAAAGGTCACAGCTTTTAATTGACAGCGCGGCCACACCAGCATGAGAGTGAACACAAGTGACAGGCTCGGAACTGCTATGGGAGTGTGATGGCAGAGCCGCAACCTGGTAACCAGACCGTCTGGAATCAGCCAGACGCGAGCTTTTATCGAATCCGCGGGGGCGGATGCCGGGATACTAAACCTGGCCAAGGGGCTCGTCGGTGCGGTGCGGGATACCGATCCTGGCGTCTCGCACCGACGAGACTTTTTTGTTTTTTCCTGCCGTTGTTTTCCGGAGGACCGGCTGAAGCCGGAGCGAAACCGTGAGTGCCGAAGACCGTATCCGCGCCCTGCCGTGCTGGAGCGGCGGCATCGAGATCGAGCCGCTGCCGGGCGGCCTCAGCAACGCCAACTATGTCGTCACCGACGCCGCCGGGCGGCACGTCGTGCGTTTCGGCCAGGACTTCCCGTTCCACCATGTCTTTCGCGAGCGCGAGGTGATGACGGCGCGGGCCGCGCATGCCGCGGGCCTGGCGCCGGCCGTGCATTATTCCGAGCCGGGCATATTGGTGACGGAGTTTCTCGGCGCAAGGACCTTTGTCGCCGAGGACGTACGCGCCAATCTCGGCCGCGTGGCTACGCTGCTGCGCTCGTTCCATCGCGAGATGCCGAACTATGTCTCCGGCGCCGGCTTCATGTTCTGGGTGTTCCACGTCATCCGCGACTACGCGCGCACGCTGGACGAAGGCGGCAGCCGCAAGAAGGACCAGTTGCCGCGTTATCTTTCGCTCGCGAATGAGCTCGAGCGGGCGCAGAAGCTCTTGCCGATCGTCTTCGGCCACAACGATCTTTTGCCGGCTAATATCCTCGACGACGGCAAGCGATTGTGGCTGATCGACTTCGAATATGCCGGCTTCAATACGGCGATGTTCGACCTCGCCGGGGTCTCCTCCAATGCCGGCATGAGCAACGACGAGTCCTTCGCCTTCATGACCGCGTATTTCATGAAGGAACCGGACAACGAAATCCGCCGCTCGCATGCCGCCATGCAATGCGCCTCGCTGCTGCGCGAGGCGATGTGGAGCATGGTCTCCGAGCTCTATCTCGACGCGCCCGGCATCGACTATGTCGCCTATACCGAGGAGAACCTCGTGCGACTCGATGCGGCGCTGGAGAACTACCGGACGAAATACGGACCAAAATCATGACCCTGCCCAGCCATGCCGAAATCGTCGTCATCGGCGGCGGCATCATCGGCTGTTCCACAGCCTATCATCTGGCGCGCGACCACAAGGCCAATGTGGCGCTGCTCGAACAGGGCAAGCTGACCTCGGGCTCGACCTGGCACGCGGCCGGGTTGGTCGGGCAGTTGCGCTCGTCGGCCTCGATCACGCGCGTGCTCAAATATTCGGTCGAACTCTACAAGGGCCTCGAGGCCGAGACTGGCCTGGCGACCGGCTGGAAGATGACCGGCTGTCTGCGGCTGGCGACGAACGCCGACCGCTGGACCGAGTTCAAACGGCTGGCGACGACGGCCAAGAGCTTCGGCATGGACATGCAGCTTCTGTCGCCGACGGAAGTGAAGCGCATGTGGCCACTGATGGAGACCGGCGATCTGGTCGGCGCCTCGTGGCTGCCGACCGACGGACAGGCAAGCCCCTCCGACATCGCCCAGTCGCTCGCCAGGGGCGCGCGCATGCACGGCGCAAGACTGTTCGAGGACGTGCGCGTCACCGGCTTCGAGATGAAGGACGGCCGCATCACGGCAGTGAAGACAAAAAAAGGCGACATCGCCTGCGACAAGGTGGTGAACTGCGCTGGGCAATGGGCAAGACAGGTCGGCGCTATGGCCGGCATCAATGTGCCGCTGCAGCCGGTGAAGCACCAGTACATCGTCACCGAGAAGATCGAAGGCCTCGCCACCGACGCGCCGACGATCCGCGACCCCGACCGCCGCACCTATTTCAAGGAAGAGGTCGGCGGACTGGTGATGGGCGGCTATGAGCCCGATCCGCAGGCCTGGACGACTGGACTTCCTGGCGGCGATGTCCCGAACGAGTGGGAATTCCGCCTGTTCGACGACGACTACGATCATTTCGAGCAGCATATGACCCAGGCGATCGCGCGAGTTCCCGCCTTGGAAACCGCCGGCGTCAAGCAGATGATCAACGGGCCGGAAAGTTTCACACCGGACGGCAATTTCATCCTCGGCATCGCGCCCGAATGCGCCAACATGTTCGTCGGCGCCGGCTTCAACGCCTTCGGCATCGCGTCCGGCGGCGGCGCCGGCTGGGTGCTGGCGCAATGGGTGGTCGACGGCGAGGCGCCGCTCGATTTGTGGGTGGTCGACATCCGACGCTTCTCCGGCCTGCATCGCGACCGCGACTGGGTCCGCGACCGCACGCTGGAAGCCTATGGCAAGCACTACACGATCGGCTTCCCGCATGAGGAGTATCTCTCCGGCCGGCCGCGCATCGTCTCGCCACTCTACGAACGGCTGAAGACGCACCGAGCGGTGTTCGGCTCCAAGCTTGGCTGGGAACGGCCGAACTGGTTCGCGCCCGACGGCACAACCGCCGAAGACGTCTATTCGATGGGCCGGCAGAACTGGTTCGGCCCGGTCGGCGACGAGCACCGGCATGTGCGCGAAAAGGTCGGCATCTTCGACCAGTCCTCCTTCGCCAAATATGAGCTGGCCGGCGCCGATGCGCTGAAGGCGCTCGATTGGGTATGCGCCAACGACGTCAACAAGCCGGTCGGGCGGCTTACCTACACGCAGCTTCTCAACACGCGCGGCGGCATCGAGGCGGACCTCACCGTGTCGCGGCTCGGCGAGGACCGGTTCTATATCGTCACCGGCACCGGCTTCCGCACGCATGATCTGTCCTGGATCGGCGATCATATCGGCCCCGGCCTCGATGCGAGGCTGAAGGACGTCACGGAAGAGTACGGCACGCTGTCGCTGATGGGCCCACGCGCCCGCGACGTGCTGGCGACGGTGACGGACGCCGATGTCTCGAACGCCGCCTTCCCCTTCGGCCATGCGCGCGAGATCGCAATTGCCGGCCACACCGTAAAGGCGTTGCGCGTCACCTATGCCGGCGAGCTCGGCTGGGAACTGCATGTGCCGATCGCCGCCACCGGCGAGGTTTTCGATGCGCTGATGGCGGCGGGCAAGGCACATGACATTCGCCCGGTCGGCTACCGGGCGTTGGAATCGCTCCGATTGGAGAAGGGCTATCGCGCCTGGGGTTCCGACATCACACCGAACGACACGCCGCTGGAGGCGGGGCTCGGCTGGGCGGTGAAGCTTCGCAAGAACACCGACTTCGTCGGACGCAAAGCGCTGGAGAAAGCGAGCGGCAACCCGCTGGCGAAACGCTTTGCCGGCTTCACTGTGGACGCCCCGGAGGCCGTGCTGGTCGGACGCGAGACGATCCTGCGCAATGGCGAGCCCGTCGGCTACCTCGCCAGCGGCGGCTACGGCTACATGGTGGGCAAGAACATCGGCTACGGCTATGTGCGCAATGCCGACGGCGTCAGCGACGATTTCCTCGTCTCGGGCGATTATGAGCTTGTGGTGGCGATGGAGCGCACGCCGGCCAGGATCCATCTCGAACCGATGTACGACCCGGCCGGGACGAAGATAAAGGCCTGATCCACGGTCAGCTGACGCGCAGCACAAGCCCTCTGCTTGGCACGGTATCGGTTTCGCCGGGCATCGAGGCATAGGGCGATGTTTCCTCGACACGCACCAGCGTGCCCCGCGCTTCAAGCGCGGCGATGCGCTCGGCGAAGCCGGCATACCAAAGCGTGTTCTTGACCGTCAGCACGATGACGCCACCGGAACGGCAAATGCGGATCAACTCATCCAGGCCCTCGACCCCGACATGGCCGGAGGTGAAGACGCCTGCCGAAATAATCCCTGCATAGGCGCCGTCGGCGAAGGGCAGTGTGTCGCCCATCGCCAGGCGATGCAGCGCCGTGTAGACGCCCTTGGCGCCAGCCTTGTCCAGCATGCCTTGCGAGATGTCGAGCGCCTCGACCTGCGGGTAGCCGGTGATGGCGAGCCATTCGCCGATCAGGCCCGTGCCGGCGCCGGCGTCGAGCAGGGGTTCGGCGCCGCGCGGCAGGTGCCGGGCAAGCAGCGCCAGGCAGATCGTCGGATGGCGATAGCCGGCCGCCGACATATCGGCGTCGTAGGTGCCCGCCCAGCTGTCATAGATCGCGGCGACTTCCTCCGGCCGCTTCGCCGCATAAGCGGCGCCCAGCGCGCTGTTGTGCTTGCCGTCTGCCATTGCCGCTCCCGACGCCCGATTCTCGTTCAACGGATGATAGCCAAGCAGCTAAAATTGTGGAACCGTCAGAACGACAACAATGGCGTGAAGGGGGACACGACATGACCGACGAGCTGCGGGCGGCGCTGGCGGCTGTTCCGGTGCTGGCAGACTATGATGGACCGCTGGAACGGCTCGGCGGCCTGACCAACATGGTCTACCGGGCCGGGGAAGTCTGCCTGCGCATTCCCGGAAAGGGCACGGAAGAATATATCAACCGCGCCAACGAGGCGGTTGCGGCGCGCGAAGCGGCCAAGGCCGGCGTCAGTCCCGAAGTGATTTATGCCGATCCTGTAACCGGCTGGATGGCGACGCGTTTCATCGCCGGCGCCGAGACGATGTCGCCTCAGAAATTCAAGGCAAGGCCGGGCAGTCCGGCGCGGGCGGCCCAGGCCTTCCGAAAACTGCATTCCTCCGACGCGGTGTTTCCCTTCCGCTTCGAACTGTTCGCGATGATCGACGACTATCTCAAGGTTTTGTCGACCAAGGACGTGGCGCTGCCCGCCGGCTATCACGACGTGGTGCGCGAGGCAGGCGCGGTGCGCGCCGCCCTTGCCGCGCACCCTATCCAGCTTGCCGCCTGCCATTGCGATCCGCTGTGCGAAAACTTCCTCGATACGGGCGAGCGGATGTGGATCGTCGACTGGGAATATTCCGGCATGAACGATCCGCTGTGGGATCTCGGCGACCTCTCGGTCGAGGGCAAGTTCGATACAGGCCAGGACGAGGAACTGATGCGGGCCTATTTCGGTGGCGAGGCGCGACCGGCCGAACGCGGCCGCGTCGTCATCTACAAGGCGATGTGCGACCTCTTATGGACGCTGTGGGGCCTGATCCAGCTCGCAAGCGACAATCCGGTCGACGATTTCCGCGCCTATGCCGACGGCCGCTTCGCCCGCTGCAAGGCACTGATGGAGACGGCGGAATTTTCACGCTACCTTGCGGCCGTGCGCGCGGGTTAGGCACCGGAAAGCTGAGCCGATTTTTTGTTTTCACGCAATTCTGGATAGAAAACCGCTATGCACTTTTCCTGGAATTGCCCTAGTTCACGCCCTTCGGCACGTTCTCCGGCGGCACCACGGTCTCCACCACCTTCTGACGGTGGAAGATGAACAGGCCGGCAAGCACGACAATCGCCGAGCCTACCAGGATGCGCGAGCTCGGCACGTCGCCGAAGAAGGCCAGGCCGAAGACGACCGCCCACAGAAGCAGGCTGTAGTGCAGCGGCGCCAGCGTCGAGGCCGGCGCCAGCTTCAGCGCCCTGGTGATCATCAGATGCGCGGCACAGGAGACGATTCCCAGCAAAAGCATGGCGCCGAAATCGAGGGCGGACGGCGTCCGCCAGGCGCCGATGGTCAGCGCGCCGCCGACCAGCAGCGTGCCGATCGTCTGCCAGGTGACCAAAGTGGTGTCGCTGGTACCGCGCAAACGCCGGTTCAGGATGATGGCGAAGGCGAAGGCGACGCTGCCGATGAGCGCGAAGGCCGAGGACAGCGAGAAGGCCGCCGAGGACGGTTTCAGGATGATCAGCACGCCGCAGAAGCCGACCAGAATCGCCAACCAGCGGCGCCAGCCAACCTTTTCGCCAAGCAGCAGGTGCGACAGCGCCGCGACATAGATCGGGCCGGCCATGTAGAAGCTCATCACATCGGCAAGCGGCAGGTAGACGACAGCAGCGTAGAACAATCCGGTATCCGCGGTGGTCGCCACCACGCGCAAAAACTGCAGCAGCGGCCGTTCCATGTGAAACAGCCTGGCCGTGCCCTGGTTGGCGATCATCGGACCGAGCACGATGAAGGCACCGATCGACCGGATCAGCACCACTTGGCCGACGGAGAAGGAGGTGACCAGCCATTTGCCCATCGCGTCGTTCAGTGCGAACATGAAATCGCCGGCCAGCATCAACAGGATGCCGGCGAGCAACACGTTCCTGATCGTGAAATTGCGCGCAAGGGATTGGGCCATGCCGGCTCCCTAGACGCAAGCAGCCGGTTTGACGAGGGAAATTAGGACAATCGGTAAGACCAGCGGCGGAAATCGGCTGGGTCTAGCTGGACTTGTGACGCCGGTTGACCTGCGCCGGCCTTCCCGCGATCGAAATCCTGGTCTCCTGCCTGGTCCGCTCGGCCACGACCTTGCCCCTGGCGATGACGCAGAGACGTTCGGGGCGCAGGCGCATGGCCTCGATCGCATTGCCGGCATCGAGCACGACGAGGCTCGCCCGCTTGCCCGCCGCCAGGCCAAGATGATCGAGGCCCATGATGGCGGCGTTGACGTTGGTCACCATGTCGAAGCAGCGCGCCATGTCGGCCGCGCTCGACATCTGGGCGACGTGCAGGCCCATGAAGGCGACGTCGAGCATGTCGGCGGTGCCCAGCGAATACCAGGGGTCGAGGACGCAATCCTGGCCCCAGCCGACGCGGATGCCGAGCGCCAGCATCTCCTTCACCCGGGTCAGGCCGCGCCGCTTCGGGAAAGTGTCGTGGCGCCCCTGCAGCATGATGTTGATCAGCGGATTGGGGATAGCCGAAACGCCGGCTTCGGCGATCAGCGGCAAAAGCTTCGAGACGTAATAATTGTCCATGGAGTGCATGGAGGTGAGGTGCGAGCCGGCCACCCTGCCCTGCAGGCCGAGCCGTTGCGTTTCAAAGACCAGCTGCTCGATATGGCGCGACAGCGGATCGTCCGTCTCGTCGCAATGCATGTCGACCATCAGGCCGCGCCCGGCCGCGATCTCGCAAAGCTCCGTCACCGAGCGCGTGCCGTCGGCCATGGTGCGCTCGAAATGCGGGATACCGCCAACGATGTCGACGCCCATATCGAGCGCGCGTATGGTGTTCTCGAGCGCCGTCGGCGAGCGATAGAGGCCGTCCTGCGGAAACGCGACCAGTTGCAGGTCGATATAGGGCGCGACGGTTTTCTTGACATCAAGCAGGGCTTCCACCGCGAGCAACCGGTCGTCGCAGACGTCGACATGCGAGCGGATGGCGAGCAGGCCCATCGACACGGCCCAGTCGCAATAGGCGAGTGCGCGGTCGCGCACCGCCTCATGCGTCAAAAGCGGCTTCAATTCGCCCCAGAGCGCGATGCCTTCGAGCAGCGTGCCCGACGAATTGATGCGCGGGATGCCGTAGGACAGCGTGGCGTCCATGTGGAAATGCGGATCGACAAAGGGCGGCGAGACAAGATCGCCGCGCGCATCGATTTCGGTCGGCGCGGAGCCCGGCAAGTTCGCCTCTATGGCACGGATGATTCCGCCGCTGATGCCGATATCGGCAATCCTGCCGTCGGGCAGCGTGCCGCCGCGCACGATGAGGTCGAAATCCATCCGTCGCCACCCTTCTCAAGAATCGGTTCTCATCGTGGCCGAAAAGACAGCCTGCCGCAGCCTTTTCTTTCACCGGCAGCCGAAAGGTTCCATCGCGCCGCAACTCGCTCTATAAGCCGCCTCTCGCCCTCGTGGCGAATCCGAAATTCTTGCAGCCAGACACAGGATCGGCCGTTGTTTCGCTTCTTCCGCTCAACGGAAAACCAGCGCCTCATCGCGAGGCTGGTGAGGGAATCCTTCCACGAGCATAAATTCGGCTATGGCGCGGCCATAGTGTCGATGCTTGTGGTGGCCGCCATGACGGGCGCCAGCGCCTGGATCCTGCGCGAGATTACCAACGAATTCGTCATCTTCAAGCGGCTCGACCGCGTCAACCTGATCGCGGCCGGGGTCGCGGCGATCTTCCTGCTCAAGGGCTTCGCCGGTTTCGTCCAGGCCTATTTCATGAGCCGGGTCGGCAACGCCATCATCGCCGACCGGCAGCGAAAGATCTACGATCGCATCCTGGCGCAAGGCATCGAGTTCTATCATTCGACTTCATCGGCCGAGCTGATCGCCCGCATGACCAACAATGCGCAGGCCGCGCGCAGTGTGCTCGACCTTGTCGTTACCTCCTATGTGCGCGACCTGGTGACGTTGGTGGTGCTGGTCGGGGTCATGGTCTGGCAGCAGCCGGCGCTGTCGCTGATCTGCTTTGTCGTCGGGCCGGTGGCGATCTACGGCGTCAACCGTATCCTGAAGCGCGTCCGCAAGATCGCGGCGATGGAATTCATCTCGCTCGGCCAGATCGTGCATGTGATGCAGGAAACGGCGATCGGCGTGCGCGTCGTCAAATCCTTCAATCTCGAAGGCGCGATGCGCAAACGCATGCACAAGGCGGTGTCGGACGTCGAAACCCGGGCAAACAACATCGCCACGCTGGAAGCGGCCACCAGCCCGGTGATGGAAACGCTTGCCGGGCTGGCGATTGCCGGCGCCGTACTGGTCAGCGGCCTGCTGGTGTTGCAGGGCGGCCAGATGCCGGGCAACATCATGGCCTTCATCGCGGCGCTGCTGCTCGCCTATGAGCCGGCAAAGCGTCTGGCCCGCGTGCGCATCTCGCTCGAGACGGGCATCGTCGGCGTGCGCATGATGTTCCAGCTCGCCGACAGGCCGCTGACGCTCGCCGAAAAACCCGATGCCAGGCCGCTGCAAGCGGGCCCGGGTGAAATCCGCTTCGACAATGTGAGCTTCGCCTATCCGGAAAGCGCGCCGGTGTTCGAAGACTTCAACCTGACGCTGGCAGCCGGCAAGATGACGGCGCTGGTCGGGCCGTCGGGCAGCGGCAAGTCGACGATCCTGAACCTGATCATGCGCATGTATGACCCGCAGGCCGGCAAGGTGTCGTTCGACGACCAGGACATCTCCTTCGCGACGCTCGATTCGCTCAGGCGCAAGATCGCCTATGTCAGCCAGGACACGTTCCTGTTTGCCGGCACAGTCATGCACAACATCCGCCTCGGCCGCGAGGACGCGTCCGACGAAGAGGTGATCGCCGCCGCCAAGGCCGCCAACGCGCATGAGTTCATCAGCGCCATGACCAAGGGCTACGACACGGAAGTCGGCGAGAACGGCGCCCTACTGTCCGGCGGACAGCGCCAGCGCATCTCGATCGCGCGCGCCATGCTGCGCAATGCCGAGATCCTGCTGCTCGACGAGGCGACCAGCGCGCTCGACGCCGAATCGGAAGCGCTGTTCCGCGATGCGCTGCAGCAGCTGACCGTCGGGCGCACGACGATCGTGATCGCGCACCGGCTGTCGACCGTGCACCAGGCCGACACAATCGTGGTGCTGGAAAAGGGCCAGGTGCTGGAAAGCGGCCCGCACAAGACGCTCCTCAAGCAGGGCGGGCTCTATCAGAAGCTTTATGAATATCAGCTGATGCCGTAGCGCCTTTTCCTTCTCCCCTTGTGGGAGAAGGGAAAGCGCTCCTACTCCGGCATTTTCCTCACCGCGCCTTTGTCGGCGCTGGTGGCGAAGGCGGCGTAAGCGCGCAGTGCGGTCGTCACCTTGCGCTTGCGCTTTTCCGCCGGCTTCCAGGCGTCGGCGCCCTTAGCAGCCATCGCCTTGCGGCGAGCATCGAGCTCGGCCTCGCTGACCGCTAGATGGATCTTGCGGTTGGGGATGTCGATCTCGATCGTGTCGCCTTCCTGGACGAGGCCGATCAGCCCGCCTTCGGCGGCTTCCGGCGAGACATGGCCGATCGACAGACCCGACGTGCCGCCGGAGAAGCGGCCGTCGGTGATCAGCGCGCAAGCTTTGCCAAGGCCTTTCGACTTCAGATAGCTGGTCGGATAGAGCATCTCCTGCATGCCAGGGCCACCGCGCGGCCCCTCATAGCGGATGACGACGATGTCGCCGGCCTTGATCTCGTTGCCGAGGATCGCCTTGACGCTGGCGTCCTGACTCTCAAACACCCGCGCGGGGCCTGTGAATTTCAGGATCGACTCGTCGACGCCGGCCGTCTTCACGATGCAGCCGTCGAGCGCCAGATTGCCCTTCAGCACGGCGAGGCCGCCATCCTTGGAGAACGGCGTCTTTGCCGAGCGGATGACACCCGTCTCGCGGTTCGTGTCGAGATCGTCCCAGCGGCGGTCCTGGCTGAAGGCGACCTGGGTCGGAACACCGCCAGGCGCGGCGCGGAAGAAGTCGCGCACGTTTTCGGCCGAGGTGCGCGAAATATCCCAATGGTCGAGCGCCTCGCCGAGGGTTGCGGTATGCACTGTCGGCAGGTCGCGATTGATCAGCCCGGCCTCGTCGAGCTGGCCGAGGATGGCCATGATGCCGCCGGCGCGGTGGACGTCCTCCATGTGCACGTCCGACTTGGCCGGCGCCACCTTGCACAGCACCGGCACTTTGCGCGACAGCCGGTCGATGTCTTCCATGGTGAAGTCGACCTCACCCTCATGCGCGGCCGCAAGGACGTGCAGCACGGTATTGGTCGAGCCACCCATGGCGATGTCGAGCGTCATGGCGTTCTCGAAGGCGCCCTTCGAAGCGATGCTGCGCGGCAACGCGCTTTCGTCGTCTTGCTCGTAATAGCGCTGGGCGAGATCGACGGCGAGGTGGCCGGCCTCGACGAACAGGCGCTTGCGGTCGGCATGGGTAGCCAAGGTCGAACCGTTGCCGGGCAGCGACAGACCCAGTGCCTCGGTCAGGCAGTTCATCGAATTGGCGGTGAACATGCCGGAGCAGGAGCCGCAGGTCGGGCAGGCCGAACGCTCGATGACCTTCACGTCCTCGTCGGAGATCTTGTCGTCGGCGGCCGCGACCATGGCGTCGACCAGGTCGAGCGCCTGCGCCTTGCCGGCCAGCACCACCTTGCCGGCCTCCATCGGTCCGCCGGAGACGAAGACGGTCGGGATGTTGAGGCGCAGCGAGGCCATCAGCATGCCGGGGGTGATCTTGTCGCAATTGGAGATGCAGACCATGGCATCGGCGCAATGCGCGTTGACCATGTATTCGACGGAGTCGGCGATCAGCTCGCGCGACGGCAACGAATAGAGCATGCCGTCATGGCCCATGGCGATGCCGTCATCGACGGCGATGGTGTTGAATTCCTTGGCAACGCCGCCGGCCTTCTCGATCTCGCGCGCGACGAGCTGGCCGAGGTCCTTCAGATGCACATGGCCCGGCACGAACTGGGTGAAGGAGTTGACCACCGCGATGATCGGCTTGCCGAAATCACTATCCTTCATGCCGGTGGCGCGCCACAGGCCACGGGCGCCGGCCATGTTGCGGCCATGGGTGGTGGTGCGGGAACGATAGGCAGGCATCTGATTGTCCTTGCTGGCTGTCCGCCCTGAGCGTGGCGGACGGCGCTGTATCTTAGTCGGCAGCGGTTATAGCGACCATGATCCGGCGTTGCCATAGTTTTGCGCTGCGCCAAGAAGCTGATTGACCAGCAGCGTCGATTGCAATATAGCCACTTAGGTATATATCCAACTGGCTATCTAATATGAATCAGCTCGACACCACTTTCGCAGCGCTTTCCGACCCGACGCGGCGCGCCATCCTCGCCCGGCTCACCGATGGGGAGGCCTCGGTGATGGAACTTGCGGAGCCGTTCGCGATGAGCCAGCCGTCGATCTCGAAACATCTCAAGGTGCTCGAGAATGCGGGGCTGATCTCGCGCGGTCGCGACGCGCAGCGCAGGCCATGCCGGCTCGAAGTGAAGCCGCTGGCCGAAGCTACCGAGTGGCTGGAGCGCTATCGCAAGATCTGGGAAGGCAATTTTCAGCGGCTCGATGCCTTGCTGGGTGCCCTGCAGGCCAGCAAGAACCCAGGCGAGGCGGAACAATAGCCGATGCCGGACGTATCCGGCCTATGGCGTGGCCCGATCAGAAAAACAGCAGTCGTGTCGGACCGACGCCTGGCCGGACGTCCTTGGGTCAAGCAAGCACAAAAGAGGACATTCGATGAGCACCACGAGATTGCCAGGCCCAACCGTCGCGACGCTGACCGTCACAACACCTAGCGATCGCAAGGTTCGCGTAACGCGCGTCTTCGACGCGCCGCGCCCGATGGTGTTCGATTGCTGGACCGTTCCGGAGCTGCTGAAGGGCTGGCTGCACGGGCCGGACGGCTGGCGATTGGATGTGTGCGAGATCGAGCTCCGGGTGGGCGGGTCGGCGCGCTATGTCTGGCGCCATCGTGACGGCCAGGCAATGGGCATGAGCGCCACCTATCGCGAGATCGTGAGGCCGAGCCTGATCGTGGCCAGCGAGTTGTTCGACGAGGACTGGACCGGCGGCGAGGCGCTTGGAACCGTGGTCTTCGCCGAGGTCGACGGCAAGACGCTACTGACACAGACGATCCTCTACGCGTCGCAAGCGGCGCGCGACGGCGTGCTCGCCACCGGCATGACCTCGGGCATGGCTGACAGTTACGCCAAGTTGGATGCCTATCTCGCTTCCCTTCAGGACACCGCCGCCAGGGGCGCCGCCTGACCCTTCCCTAAGAGAGCATAAAGGAGAGAAACGATGCAGAAGATCACCACCTTCCTGTGGTTCGATACCCAGGCCGAAGACGCGATGAACCACTACATCTCCATCTTCAAGAATTCGAAGGTGCTGAGCGTGACGCGCTGGCCCAAGGGCCATGCCCAGGAGGGCAATGTGCTGGTCGCCTCATTCGAGCTCGACGGCGTGACCTTCCAGGCTCTGAACGGAGGCCCGCAATACAAGTTCACCGAGGCGATCTCGCTGTCGATCGACTGCAAAACGCAAGTCGAGGTCGATCATTTCTGGACGCGGCTTACCGAAGGCGGCGGCGAGCCCGGGCCTTGCGGCTGGCTGAAGGACAGGTTCGGTGTCTCCTGGCAGGTCGTGCCGGAACAGCTGCCGCGCCTGCTTCAGGACCCCGACCGGGCCAAAGCCGGCCGTGTCATGGATGCCATGATGAAGATGGGCAAGATCGAGATCGATAAGCTCGAGGCTGCGGCGAAGGGGTGATCATGAATTAGTAGTAATTAGTGAGTAGTGAGTAGTGAGTTCACTACTGACTACTGACTACTGACTACTGACTACTGACTACTCACTATAATCACGCCGCCTTGTCGCGGACCTGATAGTCCTTGACCGCAGTGAAGCGGATCGCTTTCCAGCGCTCTGCCTCGTAGTTCAGCGAGAAGGCGTGCTGGGCGAGGAACACCGGATCGTTGTCGAGATCGCGGGCGATATCGCCGCGATGCGCTTCGATGAAGCGCTGCACCTCCGCCTTGTCGTCGGCCGAGATCCAGCGGCAAACCGAGAAGCGCGACATCTCGAAATCCACCGGCAGCGTGTATTCGAAGTTCAGCCGCTCCTTGAGCACGTCGAGCTGCAGGGCGCCGACGACCCCGACGATGGCCGGCGAGCCGTCCTCGGGCGAGAACAGCTGCACGACGCCTTCCTCGGCCATCTGGTGCAGCGCTTCCTTCAGCTTCTTGGCCTTCATAGCGTCGCCGAGCCGCACACGGCGCAGGATTTCCGGGGCGAAATTCGGCACGCCGCGAAACAGGATTTCCTCGCCCTCGGTCAGCGTGTCGCCGATGCGCAGCGTGCCGTGGTTGGGAATGCCGACAACGTCGCCGGCAAAAGCCTCGTCGGCGGTGACACGGGTACGGGCGAAGAAGAACTGCGGCGCCGACAGGCTCATCGGCTTGCCGGTGCGAACGAGCTTGGCCTTCATGCCACGCTCCAGCTTGCCGGAACAGACGCGCACGAAAGCGATGCGGTCGCGATGGTTGGGGTCCATGTTGGCCTGTATCTTGAAGACGAAGGAGGTCATCTTCTCCTCGGTCGCCTCCACCGTTCGGGTATCGGCATCCTGCGCGCGCGGCGGCGGGCCGTAGGCGCCGAGCGCTTCGATCAGGTCGCGCACGCCGTAATTGCGCAGCGCCGAGCCGAAGTAGACCGGCGTCAGATGGCCTTCGCGAAAAGCGTCGATGTCGAGCGGGCGGCAGGCCTCGCGCGCCAACTCCAATTCCTCGATGAAGGCCTCGCGCTCGTTTTCGGGCAACAGGCCGGCGACGCGGTTGGAATCGGGACCGTTGACCGGCGTGCGTTCTTTCTCCGCATCGCCCTTGCGCACGGCGTTGAGCGCCAAATGATAGGTCCCGGAAAAGTTCTTGCCGCGGCCGATCGGCCAAGTGACGGGGGCAGTGTCCAGCGCCAGCTTCTGCTCGATCTCGTCGAGTATCTCGAACGGATCGCGGCTCTCGCGGTCCATCTTGTTGACGAAGGTGATGATCGGGATGTCGCGCAGCCGGCAGACCTCGAACAGCTTCAGCGTGCGCGGCTCGATGCCCTTGGCGGCGTCGATGACCATGACGGCGGAGTCCACCGCCGACAGCGTGCGATAGGTGTCGTCGGCGAAGTCTTCGTGGCCGGGCGTGTCGAGCAGGTTGAAGACATTGTCCTCATATTCGAAGGTCATCACCGAGGTGACGACCGAAATGCCGCGCTCGCGCTCGATCTTCATCCAGTCGGACCGGGTCTGGATGCGGTCTTTCTTGGCCTTGACCTCGCCGGCAAGCTGGATGGCGCCGCCGAACAAAAGCAGCTTTTCGGTCAGCGTGGTCTTGCCGGCGTCGGGGTGCGCGATGATCGCGAACGTGCGGCGGCGCGATACCTCTTCAGATATTGTTTCGGGCATTTCTTCCAGGAGTTCCGTGTGACAGGCGGCGCTTCTACCAGCGCGGCGCCGGCCTGTCGACATGGGGCGGGCATTGCTGCGTACCCGCGGCTCCGGTTCAAGCCGGTTCGGCCGCGCTTTCAGCCCAAGCGATTTGCGGCAACCAGCCGGCAATGGCCTTGCCGATCGCATCGGGGTGGTCTTCCTGCAGATAATGGGCGCCCGGCCCCAGATCGATGAAGCGGCAGTTCTTCAGTCCTGCCGCGAATTCCTGTGCCGCCTGCGCTGAAATCAGAGCGCCGGGATCGCCGGCGAACAGCAGTTTTGGATAGGAGGAAAGCCGCAGCGCGCGGTGATCGTGCTCGGTGATCGCGGCGACATCGGCCGGCTGGCCTTCGATCGGCAACTCCCGCGGCAGGCGCAGCACCGGCTTGCGCGACTGCGGTGTCGGGAAAGGCGCCCGGTAAGCGGCCATCTCCTCCTCGCTCATCGGCCGTAAGACGGATGCGGGCAGTATCTTCTCGACGAAGATATTGTCCTCAAGCACCAGCTTCTCGCCGGCACCCGGCGTGCGCAATGCCTTGAAGAGCTCGCGCGCCTGCGGACGCTGATGGAAATCCTCCCAGCGCTCGAAAGGCCGGATAAACTCCATGAAGGCAAGGCCGAGAATGCGCCGCGGTCGTCGCGCCGCAAGATGAAACGCAAGTGCCGTGCCCCAGTCCTGGGCGACGATCGCCAGGTCCTTGATGTCGAGCGCCTCGATGAAGGCGTCGAGATAACGGACCTGATCGAAGAAACGATAGTCGATGTCCGGCTTGCCCGACTGGCCGTAGCCGGTCAGATCGGGCGCAATGCAGCGGCCAAACGGTGCGACATGCGGAATGATGTTGCGCCAGATGTAGGAGGAGGTCGGGTTGCCGTGCAGGAACAGCACGGCCGGGCCCGACGTGCCGGCCTCCAGATAGGACATCGTTGAATCAAGCACGGCAACCTCGACGCGCCGCAGCTCTTCTTTATCGGTCATCGGATTCATCGGACTCACTCCCTCGCGAACACGGTGCTGAAGATGATTTTCTTGAAACGCTCGAGCGGCTCGGGACTGCGCTCAACCTTCATGCGCAGCATGGCCCCCTGCCAGGACGACAGCAGGAAATCGGCAAGGTCCTCCGCATCGATGGCCCTGGTTATCTCGCCCGCCGCCTGCCCCTCGGCGATGCAGGCCGCGAATGGCTGGCGCCAGCGCTCGAAAATGTCGACCAGCCTGAACCGGAGCGGCTCGCTGTGAACAGCCGTCTCAAGGCTGAGATTGCCGATCATGCAGCCGCGCGCCCAGTCATGCGCTTCGAGCTTCGAGGTGATGACGTCGAGATAGCGGCGAAGCCGGCCTGCCGGCGGCGTGCCGTCACGCGTCAGCGCGTTTTCCACCAACCCGCTGACATAAGCGAAGTAGCGTTCCAGCACCTCGCCGGCGAATTCTTCCTTGGAGGCAAAATGGTTGGTGAAGGAGCCCGGCCGGGCGCCGGCCGCAGCGACGATGTCGCGGACGCCGGCTGCGGCATAGCCGGAATTCCAGATGGTCCGGAAGCCGGCTTCGAGGAGGTTTTCGCGGAGTGATTGCCTAGCCATTACGGTATAATACGTACGTACGTATTTAAGTCAAGAGCCAAGTTTGCGTTGGCAAAATCTCCTGCAAATGGCAGGTGGAGGGACCTCACCAGGAACAGGATGGAGAACAGGGTGGCGAAGCAAGTTGTCGTCGTCGGCGCCGGCATCATCGGAGCGTCGATCGCCTGGCACCTGGCGAAGGCCGGGGCGCGGGTGACGGTCATTTCGGAAAGCGGCGCCGGCGGTGTCGCCACACCCAATTCCTTTGCCTGGATCAATGCCAGCTGGGGTAACCCGGAAGTCTACTTCCAGCTGCGCATCCGCGCCATGGCCGAATGGAAAAGGCTGGCGAAGGACGTGCCCGGGCTGCCGCTCGCCTGGTGCGGCGGCCTCTGCTTCGACCTGCCGCCGGACAGGCTCGAAGCCTATGCGGCTGAACACTCGTCTTGGGGCTATGGCATCGAACGGGTCGACGCCAAGCGTGCGGGGCAAATCGAACCCAACCTTGTCGAGCCGCCTGATCTCGCTCTCTACGTCGCGGAGGAAGGCGTGGCCGAACCAGCCGCAACCGCCAGGGTGCTGCTTATGGATGCCGAGCGGCTCGGCGCGCGGGTGATCCTTGGCGCCGTCAACAGGCTGACCCTATCGGGTGGCAAAGTGACCGGCGTGGTCGCTTCGGGCGAAACCATCGGCGCCGAAGAGGTGGTCGTCGCGGCCGGTGCCGGCGCCCCCGCCATTGCCGCGACAGCCGGCATCAAATTGCCGATCAAGACCCCGCCTGGTCTCATCGTGCACTCCCACCCCTACCGGAGATTGCTCAACGGGCTGGTGCACGCAGAGAAACTGCATATGCGCCAGACGGCGGAGGGCCGCATCATCGCCGGCTCGGATTTCGCCGGCGGCGATCCGGGCGAGAACCCGGAAGCCACCGCGCGCGACTTGTTCGCGGTCATGAAGGAAGCCTTGCAATGCGCTGACGGACTGGAGCTCGATTTCCACACCGTCGGCTACCGGCCGACACCGGCCGACGGCTTTCCGATCGTCAGCCGCGCGGAGGGCGTCGGCGGCCTCTACATCGCCGTCATGCATTCGGGCATCACGCTGGCGCCGGCCGTCGGCCTGTTTGCCACCCGCGAAATCCTCGACGGCGAGAGCGACGGGCTGCTCAAGCCTTACGCCCTGTCGCGCTTCGCTCAGTAGCCCGGCGGTCGGAGAAAACCGCCGGTGAGCGGGGCGATCGCCGCCGCTATGCCGAACAGCCGCGCTTCCGACCAATGCCGGCCGACGAGTTGCAGGCCGATCGGCATGCCATTGCTGTCCCGGCCATAAGGGATCGCAACCGCCGGATGGCCGGAATAGTTGAACACCGCGCCATGAGCCGGCAGCATCCAATAGCTTTCGTCCTTGCCGTTGACCTTGAGCGGGCTGCCGGGCTTGCAATGCGCAAAGGCTGTCGTCATGGCGACGGGACAGAGCAAGGCGTCGCAGCTTTCGAAGAAGCGCTCCCAGGCATGGATCGAGCGGTCGCGGCGGGCAAGCGCAGCGAACCACTTCGACACCGGCGCCTGCTGCTCCGGCGCTTCCGGCTGGGCGGCCTCGAGCATCATGCCGATCAGCTTGCCGCCCTCCGACAAATCGTCACGCAGATCGAGCTTCGGCAATTTCGCGTCCTCGACGCGCGCGCCGGCCGACGTGAGTTGCGTAGCCAGTTTCTCTACGGCGGCGCTGATCTCGGCAGCCACCGGAAAGCCTGGGAAAACACCGGCGAAGGCGATGCGCAGCGATTCCACCGCAAGCTTCGGCATCGTCTCCACGGGCACGGGCGGCAAATCGGTGTCCGCTCCGTCCGGCCCGGCGATGATCCGATAGATCAGCGCCAAGTCCTCGGCGTTGCGCGCCAGCGGGCCGACGCAGGACATCAGCCGCACGCTGCGTGGCGCATCGCCCGGATTGGGGAAAGCCCCGGCCAGCGAGACGCGATGCTCGGTTGTCTTGAGGCCGTAGACACCGCAGAAGGCGGCAGGCAGGCGGATTGAATCCTGCATGTCGGTGCCGACATCGAAGGGTGTCATGCCGGTGGCGACGGCGGCTGCAGCGCCGCCGCTGGAGCCGCCCGCTGTGCGCGACAGATCCCACGGATTACCGGTGCGTCCGAACAACGGGTTGTCCGACTGCCAGTCACCCAGCATGGTGGCGACATTCGTTTTGCCGATCAGCACACCGCCGGCTGCTTTCATTCGAGAGACGACAGGACTGTCCTGTCTCGCCACATGGTCGGCGAAGGGCGGAAAGCCGGCAGTCGTCTTCATGCCCGCCGTCTCATGCGCGTCCTTCAGGGTGAAAGGCACGCCATGCAGCGGCCCGAGCGTGTCACCTCGGGCCTGTGCCGCATCGGCTTGTCGGGCGCGTTCGCGTGCTCCGTCCCGGTCGAGGATGACGACGGCGTTCACCGCTTCATTGTGCTGGTCGACCTGCGCCAGATGCGCGTCGAGCGCCTCGACAGCCGAGATTTTGCGGGCCGCGATCGCGGTGGCCAGTTCGATGGTGGAGGAGAAGGCTAGGTCCATGGCGGAGACTCCGGCTGTTGCCGCTCGCTACGAAGATGGCGGATCGCGAGACGGCTTCAAGCCGAATTCAGCACCGGGAGGACGGCTGCGCTTGATCGAAATTGCGCCGAGGGGTTCAGCCCGCCAGCGCCAGCGGGACCGCCACCGGCGCGAACGGACGGATGCTGGTGCCGTCCCTCGTCATGGTGACGAAGCTCGACGGCGAGATCGCCTGCCATTCGCCGCCGTCGCGGTCGAAGGGTTCGGAAACAATGCAATGGCCGGCACGCCTGGCAAAGGCGCCGGTATAGAGCGTCGGCGCGTGGTCGTCGGTGGCATAGCGCACGGCGTACAGCGCCTCGCCGTCCGAGAACGCCGCCGTCAGTTTCAGCGCAGGCTCGATGCCGGCGCGGCGCGCGGCCTCGACGACGCGGCCCGCCGCCCGAGACACCGCGCCCTGCGGATCGGCCGCCAGTCCCTGGTCGATCATCAGGAGGAAAAAGAGCTCGGAATCGGTGGTGCCTTCACGCTGGTCGAAGACCTCGTCGGAAAGCGCGTTCTCCAGCGCGCGGCGGATCTTTTCGAAGCCGCCGATCTGGCCGTTATGCATGAACGACCAGCGGCCGGAGATGAAGGGATGGCAGTTCATGCGGCTGGTGGCGCCGCCGGTCGAGGCGCGCACATGGGCGAGGAACAGGCCCGATTTGATCTGCCGGCACAGGCTTTTCAGATTGGGGTCGGACCAGGCCGGCAGGATGTCGCGATAAAGGCCGGGCTCGGGCCGGTCGCCATACCAGGCAAGGCCGAAGCCGTCGCCATTGGTCGGCGACTTGGCTTCCTGGGCGCAGTGGCTCTGGGCAATCAGCGAGTGGCAAGGCGCGGTGATGATGTCTTCGAGGAAGACCGCTTCACCAAGATAGGCCGCCCACCGGCACATCGCTTTCCACCATTTATCAGGCGCGATCCATCAGAGCCGCCGGCTCCTTGACCGCATGTGAGCCTCTGTTGTGCGTGCGCTCATAGAGTTCGCGAACAATTCGGCTCGCCGTAGTTTCGAACAGAAACGGCAAGAAAGCGTGAACGAGCGCGGCACCTGCGGCCATCGACAGGCGAGAACAGAACCAGGCAGCGAAGGCCATGTGGCCGAAATAGGTCTCGCCGACCTTCTCCGGATGAGAGGTGAACAGTGCCGTAAACCGTGTCGTCATGGTGATCCCTCCTGCCGGGACAAGCCCCGATATTGAGTATCGTGCCACGGCGCCTTGGTTCATTGATCCCAAATTGTCCTTGCTTTTGGCATGTTCATGGGACATTCATCCCAACATGACGATAGAAATCGATGAGATTGATCGAAGATTGCTAGCGGAGCTGCAACGCGACGGCACGCTTTCGGTCGACCAGTTGTCGGAGCGGGTGGCGCTGTCGCGCAACGCCTGCTGGCGGCGCGTCAAGCGGCTGGAGGAGGATGGCGTCATCACCGGGCGCGTCGCGCTGGTCGATGCCGACAAACTCGGACTCGGCCTGTCCGTTTTCATCCTGATCCGCACGTCGAACCATGACCCGGACTGGCTGCTGAAGTTCCGAGCCGCGGTGACCGGCTTTGCCGAGATCACCGGCGCCTATCGCATGTCGGGCGACCTCGACTATGTGCTGAGAGCCCGCGTCGCCGACGTCAAAGCCTATGACCGGCTCTACCAGCGGCTGATCGCCAAAGTGGCGCTGTCGGATGTCTCGGCATCCTTTGTCATGGAGGAGATCAAGGAGACGACCGTGGTGCCGGTGGAATTGCGCTAGATTGGCCGAAACCTACCAACTTCGTCATCCCTGGGCGAAGCAGGAGCGAAGCTCCGTCGCGGAGACCCTGGGATCCATTCCGTGACCTCAGCCAAGGAGTGCAGCCGAGCAGAATTCTGGACCGTTGCTACGCTCGTATGTCACGGAATGGATCCTCGGGTCTGCGCCGCGTCGCTTCGCTCCTGCTCCGCCCGTGGATGACGAAGCGATGAGCGTTCTCGCCAATCGTCAAGTAAGCATTCCACCAGCGCAACAATCTTATCGAAACGTCTACGCTGGAAAGCGAAGTCATCGTGACGCCTCAAAGAAAGCCTTGGATAGCGTCACGGTCGAGTTGACCGAATCGGCATTCGCGCCGATAGGAATGGGCTCATGCGCACCGCTGTCTATCCTTCCTCCGTCATCGGCCCCGCCGTCGGTTTCGTCAGGCTTCCGCATGGCGAAGGCCTGCCTCTGCCGGCCTATGAGAGCGCCGGCGCCGCCGGCATGGATTTGCGCGCCGCCGTGCCGGAAGACCGGCCCGTGCTGATCTTGCCGGGAAAACGCGCGTTGGTGCCGACCGGGCTCGTCCTGGAAATCCCAGAAGGCATGGAGGGCCAGGTGCGGCCACGCTCGGGCCTTGCCTTCAAGCATGGCCTCACCGTGCTTAACACGCCCGGCACCGTCGACAGCGACTATCGCGGCGAGGTGAAGGTGCTGCTGGTCAATCTCGGCGACGAGGATTTCTCCGTGACGCGCGGCATGCGCATTGCCCAGATCGTCTTTGCGGCCGTGACCCAGGTTTCGGTCGAGGAAAGAGCGCTGGCCGGCGGCACGGCCCGCGGCGCCGGCGGGTTCGGGTCGACCGGTACCGCTTGATATAAGATGCAAGTTCCAAAGCTGGTCATCTTCGACTGCGACGGGGTTCTGGTCGATACCGAGAATCTTGCCAATCGACGCCTCGCCGAATGGCTGACCGCCGCCGGTTTTACGACCAGCTTCGAATATTGCCGCAAGCATTTTTCCGGCCGCAGCATGGTTTCGGTGCAAAAAGAGATCGAAGAGACGACAAAGGTCCGGCTCGGCGCCGACTTCGTCGAGCGCTGGAATGCCGGCCTGCCGGATCTCTTCGCACATGGCGTCGAGGCGATCCCTCATGTGCGCGAGTTCGTCGAAGCAGTCCGCGCGGCCGGCATCGCCTATTGCGTCGCCTCCTCGGCGCGGGCCTCGAAGATGCACATCACGCTCGGCCAGACCGGGCTTTTGCCGCTGTTCGAGCATGCCATGTTTTCCGCCACCATGGTCAGCCGCGGCAAACCCTTCCCGGATCTCTTCCTCCACGCGGCAGAAACGATGGGTTTCGCGCCCCCCGACTGCATCGTCATCGAGGACAGCGTCGCGGGAACTCGAGCCGGCATCGCCGCCGGCATGCGGGTGTTCTCCTACTACGCCGATCCGCTTTCCGACCGCGATGGCCTGGCGGCGGCCGGCGGCATCCTATTCGACGACATGCGCGAACTGGCAGAGTTGGTGCCGATCCGTTGATCGCACCCGGCGCAACGACAAGTTCGAGCTGATCGACATGATCTACACGTTCGATGAAAGGCTGTGTGCCTACAGCCGCAAGCAGGACATAGCGTTCCATACCATTGCGGGCGGCCAGCCCCATGCAGCCATCAAGGTCACGGTGACCGACGCCATGGTGCCAAGCGAGGAAAGCTGCGACGATGCGCCGCCCGAGGCGGCGTCGAAGGATATCTCCGTCACCTACCATTGGAACAATAAAGCGTCGCGCTACATGGCGGATTCAGACGCCCTCAAACGTTTGTCAGCAGACAACGAGAAACGCTTCTGAACCAACCGCATTCGTTTGCCCGAGCCGGGCGACCGCGATAAATTCCCCGCAAGACACTTCTCATGATTGAGGACCGCCATGGACAAGGGCAAGATTTTTCGCGACCTGCATGCCTCCACCTTCGTCATACCCAACCCCTGGGATGTCGGCACCACCAAGCTTCTGGCCTCGTTCGGTTTCAAGGCGCTGGCCACGACTAGCGCCGGCTTCGCCTTCTCGCGCGGCTTGCCGGACGGCGCCGTGACCTTCGACGCCATGATCCACCATTGCCGCGAGGTGACCGCGGCAACCGACCTGCCTGTTTCGGCCGATCTCGAACGCGGCAAGGGCGACAGCGCCGAACAGGCGGCCGAAACCATCTTCGCTGCCGAAGCCGCCGGCCTTGCCGGCTGCTCGATCGAGGACCACACCGGCGACCCGGCCGATCCGATCTACGATTTCTCGCATGCCGTCGAACGCGTCGCTGCCGCCGTCGAGGCGGCCCGGGCGCTCAAGCACGATTTCGTCTTCACCGCGCGGGCCGAGAATTTCCTGTGGGGCAAGACCGACCTCGACGACACCATCAAGCGGCTGCAGGCCTTCGAGAAGGCCGGCGCCGACGTGCTTTATGCGCCGGGCATCAGCGACGTCGAAATGGTGCGCACGATCTGCTCGTCGGTGGGCCGGCCGGTCAATGTGATGGCCCGACCCGGCTTCACCACCGCCGACCTTGCCATGGCCGGGGTGAAGCGTATCTCGCTCGGACCGTGGCTGACCAATTTCGCCTATGGCATGCTGGAGACGGCGGCGCGCGAGATCCAGCAGGACGGTACCTTCGGCTTCACCCGCGCGGCGATGCCGTTCGGCAAGCTGCAGGCGCTGTTCCGTGGCGGCGGCACCGAGTAGGTGCTGGACGCAATTCCGGACGGAAGGCTACGGCGAAGGCGCCGGGCCTGGATCGTCCAACACTTTTCCTGGAATTGCTCTAAACCGGCTCCCGCGCCGCAACCGCCTTGTGCAGATGCACCATCATTGCGGCAGCGAAAAGCGGCGTCAGAAGGTTGAGCAGCGGCACGGCGAGGAAGACGGCGATGACCAGTCCGGCCAGGAACACCGTGCCGGCATATTTGCGGCGCAGCGCCTTGGCCTCCACCTCCGGGCGAAAACGCATGGCGGCGAACTCGAAGAATTCCCGGCCGAGCAGATAGCCGTTGACGACGAAGAAGGCGGCAATGTTGATGCCCGGCACCAGAAGCAGCAGCAGCGCGACGATGTTGCCGAGGACGACCACGCCGAAGAATTTGATCGCCAGCACAAGCGAATGCAGTGCCGGCAGGGCGCGGCCGGGCGGGTCGTTGGGGTAGTCGGTACGTTCGACCACTTCGGCGACATCGTCGAGGAACAGGCCGGCGACGATCGCCGTCACCGGCGCGATTAGTAAAGCCATACCCACAGCCAGAACGATGCCGGCAACGATGCCGCCCAGCCATCCGGCCCAGGACGGCAGACCGGGGAGCAGCGTCTGCAGCCACGGCCAGGCCAGCCATTCGAGCAGGCTCTCCAGGCCGAGCCAGAGCGCCACCAAAGCGAGCAGCGTCAGCCCCAGCGTCTTCAGGAAAACGGAGCGGAATTCGGGCGAGAACAGCCGGCTGGCGGCGGCGCGGGCGGCGTCTGGGATCACGGCAGGTCCAGGCTCTCATCGAGAAACGACGCTTCGCAGATAGGCTGGCTTGATTCCAGGCGCAACTGAAGCGCGTCGCATCGACACGCTTTGGGCTTTGTCATGTCGTTCTCCCAACCGCTGCGCACTTCTGGGCGACACGGTATTATTGCACAAGCCGTGCCTGCCTGGCCGGAATGGTCATGGCCGCGACGCCGGCGACGACGAAGGCCATGCCGAGCCAGGCCGTCGGCCCGAGGCTTTCGCCGAGGAAAACGGCGCCGATGCCGACGCCGATCGGCACGCGCAGATAGGCTTGCGAGGTGGTGCCGACCGAGCCCAGCGTGTGGATGAGCCGGAAGAAGATCGAGAAGGCGATCGCGGTGGAGAAGACCGAGAGTCCGAAGAGAGCCAAGATCGATGCCGTCGACGGCGTCAATGTCCAGGGCCGGTCGAAGACGAGACTCAAGGGAATCAGGATCGCGGCGCCGCAGATCATCGACCCGGCCGCCGGCACCATCGGATCCAGCCCCCTGAAGTTTCGGCCGAAGATGGCGGCGCCCGCATAGCAGATGGTGGCGGCGACCACCGCAAGCTGCGCCCAGAGCTGATGGCCGATGCTGCCAAGAGCCTCGGCGCCGACGATGAGGCAAATGCCTGCGATGCCGGCGCCGACGCCGACCAGCTTTCGCACCGTCACCGGCTCGTGGCGGGTGATCAGCGCCGTCAGCAGGAAGGTGAAGATCGGCGATGTCGCGTTCAGGATCGTCGCAAGACCGGCGTCGATCGAGCGCTCGGCAGCGGCAATCAGCGTGAACGGGATGACGCTGTTGAGGCAGGCCTGGAACATGAAGCGGCGCCAGTTGACTGTGTCCCGCGGCATGGCAAGGCCGCGCCAGCGGATGAGGCCAAGCAGAATGCCGCCGGCAATCAGCGTGCGTCCAGCGATGAAGGTCACCGGCGGGATTGTCTCGACGCCGATCTTGATGAACGTGTAGGAGGCACCCCAAAGCACAGCCAACACGGCCAGCAGCGCCAGCTCGGTCGTCATGTCGGTCTTCTCGGACATTTTTGTTTCGTGCCTTCAGCCTGTTGCCGGAAACGATCCGCTTCTAGCGCATGGCACAGCGGAAATATTTCGATGACGATGAAACCATAGCCGTGAGCGCCGCGACTGTTGTGGGCCAGTTCGACGCGAACACTGCCGCAGCCGGCGAACAATCTGGGCCAAGGTCGGCGCGAAGCAAACCGGCGCCGATTTTCGGGGTAGGCAAAGCGGCTGCTAGCCGCTAGACCCGCGCCCGGCCGGCATGCCAGATAGCCGGGTGGTCATTGGCGGAGATTTCGATGCCGGAATATGACGTGCTTTGCATCGGCAATGCCATTGTCGACATCATCGCGCAGTGCGACGAGGCTTTTCTCGAGACCAACGGCATCATCAAGGGCGCGATGAATCTCATCGACGCCAGGCGCGCCGAATTGCTCTACAGCCGCATGGGACCGGCGATCGAGGCTTCCGGCGGCAGCGCCGGCAACACCGCGGCCGGTGTCGCCAGTCTCGGCGGACGGGCCGCCTTCTTCGGCAAGGTGTCGAACGACGCGCTCGGCGAAATCTACACGCATGATATCCAGGCCCAGGGCGTGGCCTTCGATACCGGGCCGCTCGAGGGCGAACCGCCGACGGCGCGCTCGATGATCTTCGTCACTCCCGACGGCGAGCGTTCGATGAACACCTATCTCGGCGCCTGCGTCGAGCTTGGCCCCGAGGATGTCGAGGCCGACAAGGCCGCCGGCGCCAAGGTGACCTATTTCGAGGGTTACCTGTGGGATCCGCCGCGCGCCAAGGAAGCCATCCGCCAGACGGCGAAGCTGGCGCACGCGGCCGGCCGCGAAGTGTCGATGACACTGTCGGATTCCTTTTGCGTCGACCGCTATCGCGACGAGTTCCTCGAACTGATGCGTTCGGGCACCGTCGACATCGTTTTTGCCAACAGCCACGAGATCAAGTCGCTCTACCAGACCGCTTCCTTCGAGGAGGCGCTCGCCGCCATCCGCAAGGATTGCAGGATCGCCGCCGTCACCCGTTCCGAAAAAGGCTCGGTCATCGTGCGCGGCGACGAGACCGTCACCATCGAGGCGACGAAGATCAAGGAACTGGTGGACACGACCGGCGCCGGCGATCTCTATGCCGCCGGCTTCCTTTACGGCTACACCAGCGGACGCAGCCTCAAGGATTGCGGCGACCTCGGCTCATTGGCCGCCGGGCTGGTGATCCAGCAGATCGGCCCGCGTCCGCGCCAGAGTTTGCGCCGGGAGGCCGAGCAGGTGGGGTTGCTTTAAGCGTAGAACACAGTACCGCAGCGTCATCGCGAGCAGGCTCCAAATTGGCCTCTCTGTCGCTCCCCTGTCACAGAGCGCTTCTACACGCAGGATGAGGCGTTCCGCGACTGACATTTCGGTGCGCCAAACCAGGGGTGTGAAGATGCAAGCCAGCAACCTGCCGGGCTGCGGCGTCCGTTGTCGCCGCAATTTTTGCGTTCCGCGATAGAATTTCAGCAACAGCCTGCGCAAGGGGAGAAGCGCGGGCCACAAGACGAACGCATGACCAGATTTCAGACCCCGCCCGAGGGGATTTCGCAAGAGACCCTGGCACGCCTGGTGACCGAGGCTGTGCAGCAGGCATTGATGCAGCATGGTGTCCTGCTGGACGCCCAAGCCCTGGTTTCGGCCAGTGCGCTCGCCGGCAGCGTGGCGGCCGCTCTTCCCTTCCTGCCGCAGGCGCAGCGCCTTGCAATCGATTCGTTCAAGGGCGATCGGACCGCGCTTGTCTCCGAATTCTTCCGTACGATGTCGGGCAGAATCGCGAGCGAAGGTTCGGCGATGTCCGATCAGGTCTCCGGACGCATGCCGCTGGAGCCGGGAAGGCTTCAGAATATCGCAGAACGCGCCGCCGATCTCCAGTCGATGCTGATCGAAGATTGGGCCGGCGAGGTCGCCGGATCGACCTATCTGGAAGAGAAGCTGCGTATTCCGCGTTCGACGCTGCATCGCTGGCAAAGGCGCGGCGAGGTCGTTGCCCTGCGCAAGGGCGGCCGCAAGCACGTTTTCCCGCTGGCCCAATTCGTCGATGGCAGGCCGGTTCCAGGCATAAGCGACGTGATGTCGGCGATCACCAATCCGAGGCTGGCCTGGTTTTGGTTGACCCGGCCCTCGCCCGAGCTCGGCGGCCGCGTCCCCATCGAGATGTTGCGGAAAGACTTGGTCGAGGACGTGCTCCGCGCCGCCCGCACCCTATCCTGACCCCGCGTCTCCCGGTGTCGATTTTTCCACGTTTATCCGCACTTTTAGAAATCTATTCGGGCAAACTTCCTGTCATAAAACTGTAATAATCGGCACATCTGGCACATTTTACAGCTTTTCTGACGTTTCGATTGTACGCAACGTTCAGAATGTCCCATCTTTGCAGATATGTGACGTGATATTTGGGCAACAAGACTTTCAGAAGATTCAAAAAGCCGCCATTCCGACACAATCTCTGTTGTGCGATACCGTCGATTAAGCCATGTCCAAAGCGAAGAAGCGGCGCCGGTGCGCGTGCTTTTTCAACGATGGGGACGGGGGTGGCAAAAGCCGAACGGCATGTCAGGCCTGTCTTGAACCTTTGACTGGAGATTCAAGAAAATGAACATCAAGAGCCTTCTTCTCGGCTCCGCTGCGGCCCTGATCGCAGTTTCGGGCGCCCGCGCCGCCGACGCGGTGACGATCGCCGAGCCGGAACCGGCCGAATACGTCAAGATCTGCGACGTCTATGGCGCTGGCTACTTCTACATCCCCGGCACCGAGACCTGCCTGCGCATCGGTGGCTACGTCCGCTATGACGCAGGCGTGGGCGATGTCGGCTCGTTCGACGGTCGCACGGCCACCGATCACGAGGACGGTGACGCCCAGGACTCCTGGAAGAAGAACGCCCGCTTTAACCTGAAGACCTGGACCGGCCAGGAAACCGAACTCGGCACATTGAAGACCTATACCGAGACCAAATTCAACTTTCCGAATGGCGGTGCCACGTCTGTTTCGCTGAGCTTCGCCTGGATCCAGCTTGGCGGCCTGCGCGTCGGTAAGGACGAAACGCCTTACGACCAGTTCATCGGCTATGCCGGCAATGTCATCCAGGACACGATCATCCCATACGGCATGAAGGACACCAACGTCGTCAGCTACTACTTCGACGCTGGCAGCGGATTCTCGGGCGTGATCTCGCTCGAAGAAGGCTCCGACACTACCGGCTCCACCGCCATTCACGGCACCATCGACAGCTACGTTCCCAACGTCGTCGGCGGCTTGAAGTACAAGGGCGACTGGGGCGCGATCACCGGCGTCGTCGCTTATGACAGCTCCTATGAGGAAGTGGCCGGCAAGGTTCGCCTCGACGTCAACGTCACCAAGGAACTGTCGCTGTTCATTATGGGCGGCTACGGCACCGACGACAATCTCAGCGACGCGAGCTGGGCAATTCCGGCCGGTGGCCGCGGCTTCTACAAGCCTTGGGGCGGCAACTGGGCAGTCTGGGGTGGCGGCACCTACAAGTTCACCGACAAGGCGGCTTTCAACCTCCAGGTTTCGGCTGACGACGCCAAAAACGCCGTCGTGGCGGCAAACGTAGCCTATACGATCGTTCCCGGCTTCACGATCACGACCGAAGTCGACTATGTCCACGACGGCAAGTTCAGCGATGCCGACGATTTCAACTTTGCCAAGGCCGACAAGAAGAACAGCTGGGGCGGCATCGTCCGCTTCCAGCGCTCGTTCTGATCGAAGCTGCGAGCTCACAAGGAAAGGCCCGCGGCAAATTGCTGCGGGCCTTTTTGTTGTTCGAGTTGAACGTCGAAAGACCGTCAATTCCCCGCCGTATAGGCCGCGATCGCCGCCATGTTGACGATGTCTGAGTCCTTGGCGTTCAACGAGACGATCTGGACCGGCTTGTTCAAGCCGACCAGCAGCGGGCCGATGACGGTCGAGCCGCCGAGTTCCTGCAGCATCTTGGTCGAGATCGAGGCCGAGTGGAACGCCGGCATGATCAGCACATTGGCCGGGCCGGTCAGCCGGATGAACGGATATTGCGCCATGGCGCGCGGGTTCAGCGCCACATCGGCCGCCATCTCGCCGTCATACTCGAAATCGACGCGGCGTTTGTCGAGGATGCGCACCGCTTCCTGGACGCGCTCTGAGCGCTCGCCCTGCGGATGGCCGAAGGTGGAGTAGGCAAGCATGGCGATCCTCGGCTCATACCCCATGCGGCGGGCAAAACCGGCCGCCTCCTCGGCGATGTCGGCGATCTGCTCGGCATTCGGCATGTCGTGCACGGCGGTGTCGGCGACCAGCACCGTCCGGCCGCGCGCGAGCACGATCGACACGCCGATGACGCGGTGGCCGGGCTTGGCGTCGATGATGCGGCGCACGTCATCGAGCGCGGTGGAATAGTTGCGGGTGACGCCGGTGACGATGCCGTCGGCATCGCCGAGCGCCACCATGCAGGCGGCGAAGTGGTTGCGGTCGTTGTTGATCAGCCGCTGGCAGTCGCGGAACAGAAAACCCTTCCGCTGCATGCGCTCGTAGAGATAGTCGGTGTAGATGCCGTTGCGGCGCGACAGCCTGGCGTTGATGATCTCGAGGCCCTGCTTGTTGAGGTCGATGCCGGCATTCCTGGCATTGTCCTTGATGACATCGTCGCGGCCGAGCAGGATCGCCGTGCCGAGCTTCTGGTTCACATAGGAGACGGCGGCGCGCATCACCTGCTCCTCCTCTCCCTCGGCGAAGACGATGCGCTTGGGCTGGCGGCGCACGCGGTCGTAGATGCGCTGCAAGGTCGAAGCGATCGGGTCGCGGCGGGCGGACAGCTCCTGCGCATAGCGGTCAAGGTCGAGGATCGGCTTGCGGGCAACGCCGGAGTCCATCGCGGCCCTGGCCACCGCCAGCGGGATCGCCGAGATCAGGCGCGGATCGAACGGCACCGGAATGATGTAGTTGGGGCCGAATTTCGGCCGGTTGCCCTGATAGGCGGCGGCGACGTCGTCCGGCACGTCCTGGCGCGCCAGCTCGGCCAGCGCCCTGGCGGCGGCGATCTTCATCTCGTCATTGATGGTTGTGGCGCGCACATCCAGCGCGCCGCGAAAGATGTAGGGGAAGCCCAGCACATTGTTGACCTGGTTCGGATAGTCGGACCGCCCGGTGGCCATGATGGCGTCGGTGCGGATCTCGGCCACCTCCTCCGGCGTGATCTCCGGATCGGGATTGGCCATGGCGAAGATGATCGGGTTCTTCGCCATCGACTGCACCATCGCAGGGGTCAACGTGCCCTTGGCCGACAGGCCGAGGAAGACGTCGGCGCCGTCCAGCGCTTCGGCGAGGCTGCGCGCCTCGGTCTTGACCGCATGCGCCGACTTCCACTGGTTCATGCCTTCGGTGCGGCCCTGGTAGACGACGCCCTTGGTGTCGCACAGGACGATGTTTTCGGGCGCGAAACCCATCGCCTTCATCAGCTCGATACAGGCGATGCCGGCGGCGCCGGCGCCATTGCAGACCATCTTGGTGGTCTTCATGTCGCGGCCAGTGATCTCCAACGCATTGATCAATCCGGCGGAAGAGATGATGGCGGTGCCGTGCTGGTCGTCATGGAAGACGGGGATGTCCATCAGTTCGCGCAGCCGCTGCTCGATGATGAAGCATTCGGGCGCCTTGATGTCCTCGAGATTGATGCCGCCGAAGGAAGGCCCGAGGAAGCGCACGCAGTTGATGAACTCGTCGGCGTCCTCGGTGTCGACCTCTAGGTCGATCGAATCGACATCGGCGAAGCGCTTGAACAGCACGGACTTGCCTTCCATCACCGGCTTCGAGGCCAGCGCGCCGAGATTGCCGAGGCCGAGGATGGCGGTGCCGTTGGAGATGACGGCGACCATGTTGCCACGCGTCGTATAGTCAAAGGCGCGGCTCGGATCCTCGGCGATGGCGCGCACCGGAACGGCGACGCCCGGCGAATAAGCGAGGCTCAGATCGCGTTGCGTCGCCATCGGCTTGGTGGCGACGATCTCCAGCTTGCCGGGCCGCCCCATGGCGTGGAATTCCAACGCCTCCTCGGGGCTGACGGAGGGGCCGCTGCTTTCGGTTTTCCTGGCCATGATGCTTTCGATTTCCTCGCCTGTGCGCACCCTTGAGGCAGGTGCGTGTTTTATGTGTCTTCGGATTAAGGCTACACGGCAGCGCTGTAAACGGCCAAGCGATCAGGCCCGGTCCGGCTCGCCGACGAGCGCGGCAATTTCCCGCACGGTGGCCCAGCGCATCAGACCCTCCGTGCCGGAGAACGGCCACGTCTCCAACGGGGGAGCGCTGCTGCCCTTGCGCCGCAAAAGCGCCGACAGGAACGCCGCGAGTTCCAGCCGCTGCGCGTGGACCTTTTCCAGCGTCCTGCCACGAATTTCCTCGCGCGGTATGGCGCGATCGCGAAGCCGGTCGACGGCGCGGCGAATGGCCGTCGGCTCCGGCTCGACGACCAGGCAATAGTCCGGATCGAAATAGACGTCGCGCCCGCCGAGGCTCGGCGTGCTGACGATCGGCAGCCCGGCCATCAGATACTCCATGCTGGAATACATCGCCCCCTCGACGGCGGACAGGCAAAGTCCGACCGCGGCCTGGTTGTAGACATGGTTGACCTCGGCGGAGGTCAGTCTGCCGGGCAGACCGTCGACCAGCGGATTGGCGATTAGGTGACGCGGCGATTGCGCCTGGAGACGGCGAATGAAGGCGCGGGCGGCCGACGGCGTCAATTCGCCGATCGAATAGGTGACGTACACCAGCCGGTCGATTTCGAACGCAAGATAGTGGCGTTTCATCGGCGATATCCGGCCATTGTAGACGGCATCGAACTCGACCGACACGTCCGGCAGCGGCCGGAAAACCTCTTCCGATATCATCAGGTTGTGATTGGAGAACATGGCATTGCCGCCGACCCCGGCGATGAGACGACGCTCTTCCTCGTTGTTGCAGAGGAAGATGACCTCATGAAGGGGAAAACGCGCTGCGTACCAGGCAAGATCGCGGCCGATCTGGGCAACGATGGCCGGCCTCTCCATCGTCCACATCGGCATCAGCAGGAAGGTGGCGCGCCGCGCGGCAAGGCGCCGGCCAATGGCCGCCAGCGGATGCAGGGGACGGGGTCCGCCGACCGGCATATAGAGCACCAGCGGATCGCGGCTGAATATGTGAGCCGACATCTCGATGCCGCCGTCGAGGTCGGACAAGGGACCGCGTGCCGGCAGGATATAGGGAAAGCGCTTGCGGGCCGAAACCCTCAGCTTGTTCGCGGTTCGGTGGGCGCGACGCGTCGCCAGCAGCCATAGGCGTTCGACGGTCGACCCGACCGGGCCAACCATCTCATCGAAAGTCTCCTGCCTGTCCTGATCCACCTAAGTTCCCGCCGCCCTTGCCCCACGAGAACCATAGAGCGCCACGCCGGCCCGGCGCAACATGGCTCCGTCGCGGCAGGCCGTCGCCAGTCTTCCCCTGCTTTTCGCGCCGCCGGCATTAAACCGGGCTGCCACTTCTGCTAGCGTTCGGGCATGAACATGCACTTGCCGACAGATACCGACGCCCAGGAGACGACGACCCCGGCGCCCGCCGCGGGCGGCGTCACGCCGATGATGGAGCAGTTCATCGAGATCAAGGCGGCCAACCCGGATTCGCTTCTGTTCTACCGCATGGGCGATTTCTACGAGCTGTTCTTCGACGACGCCGAAAAGGCAAGCCAGGCGCTCGGCATCGTCTTGACCAAGCGGGGCAAACACCAGGGCCAGGATATCCCGATGTGCGGCGTGCCGGTGCATGCCGCGGACGACTATCTGCAGAAGCTTATCGCTCAGGGCTTCCGCGTTGCCGTCTGCGAGCAGATCGAGGATCCGGCCGAGGCCAAGAAACGCGGGTCCAAATCGGTGGTGCGCCGCGACGTGATGCGGCTGGTGACGCCAGGCACCATCACCGAGGACAAGCTGCTTGCGCCCTCGGAATCGAGCTTCCTGATGGCGCTCGGTCGCGTGAAAGGTGGCGGCGCCGCGACCAGCCAGGCCGGCTTTGCCCTGGCCTGGATCGACATTTCGACCGGTGCCTTCCGTGTCGCCGAGACGACGGCGGAGCGACTGCTTGCCGACATTTTTCGCGTCGATCCGCGCGAGTTGATCGTCGCCGAGCCGGTTTTCCACGATCCGGAGCTCAGGCCCGTATTCGACGTGCTGGGCCGGGTCGCCAGCCCGCAGCCGCCTTCGCTATTCGATTCTGCCTCGGCCACGGGCCGCATCGCGCGCTTCTTCGAGGTGGCGACGCCGGACAGTTTCGGCACGTTCTCGCGCGCAGAGCTGTCGGCGATCTCCGGCACTATTGCCTATGTCGAAAAGACGCAGAAGGCCGAGCGCCCGCCCTTGTCGCGCCCCGAGCGCGAGGAGCAGGGCTCGACGCTGTTCATCGACCCGGCGACGCGGGCCAATCTGGAATTGCTGCGCACGCTGTCCGGCAGCCGCGATGGCTCGCTGTTCAAGGCGATCGACCGCACGGTGACTGGCGGCGGCGCAAGGCTGCTCGCCGACCGGTTGATGGCCCCGCTGACCGATCCTGCGGCGATCGCTGCCCGGCTGGATTCGGTCTCCTTCTTCCGTTCCGAAACGCGGCTCTGCCAGGGATTGCGGGCGAACCTCAAAAGCGTCGCCGACATGCCGAGGGCGTTGTCCAGGCTGGCGCTCAACCGCGGCGGACCGCGCGACCTGGGCGCGCTGCGCGCCGGCTTCGAGGCAGCCGGCGCGATCGCCGAATTGTTCGCGGCGGCAGCCCTGCCCGCCGAGCTGGCCGCCGCGCTTGCCGCGATCCGCGCCTTGCCCGAGGCGCTTGCCCGCCATCTCAGCGACGCGCTCGACGACGAGTTGCCGCTGATCAAGCGCGACGGCGGCTTCGTGCGCAGCGGCTATCATGCCGAACTCGACGAGATGCGGGCGTTGCGCGACGCGTCGCGAAAAGTGATCGCCGGGCTGGAGCGCTCGCTGATCGAGGAGACCGGCATCCGCTCGCTGAAAATCCGGCACAACAACGTACTGGGCTATTACATCGAGGTGACCGCCAACCACCATGGCGTGATGACCGGCAGCGATGCCGCCAAGGCGCGCTTCATCCACCGCCAGACCATGGCCAACGCCATGCGCTTCACGACGACCGAACTGGCGGAACTGGAATCGAAGATCGCCAATGCCGCTGACAAGGCGCTCGGCATCGAGCTCGCCACTTTCGACCGGCTGACTGCCGAAGTCGTGGGCGAAGCCAACAGTATCCGTGCCGGCGCCGAGGCGCTTGCCGCTCTCGATGTTTCATCCGCGCTGGCCCTGCTTTCCGAAAGCGAGGGCTGGTGCCGGCCTGTTGTCGATGCCAGCCTCGCCTTCGAGATTTCGGGCGGCCGCCATCCCGTCGTCGAGCAGGCGCTCAGACGTTCGGGCGAAGGGCCTTTCGTCGCCAATGATTGCGACCTGTCACCAGAGGGTGGCGCCAGAAACGGCGCCATCTGGCTGCTCACGGGCCCCAACATGGGCGGTAAATCGACCTTCCTGCGTCAGAACGCGTTGATCGCCATCCTTGCCCAGACCGGCTCCTTCGTGCCGGCGCAAAGCGCCCATATCGGCATCGTCGACCGGCTGTTCTCGCGCGTCGGCGCCTCGGACGATCTGGCGCGCGGCCGCTCGACCTTCATGGTCGAGATGGTCGAGACGGCGGCGATCCTCAACCAGGCCGGCGAGCGGGCATTGGTGATCCTCGACGAGATCGGCCGCGGCACCGCGACCTTCGACGGCTTGTCGATCGCCTGGGCGGCGGTGGAATACCTGCATGAGAAGAACCGCTGCCGGGCGATCTTCGCCACGCATTTCCACGAAATGACGGCGCTGGCCGGCAAGCTGTCCCGGCTTCACAACGTCACCATGCGGGTCAAGGAATGGGAAGGCGACGTCGTCTTCCTGCACGAAGTCGGCAAGGGGGCGGCCGACCGCTCCTACGGCGTGCAGGTGGCGCGGCTCGCCGGCCTGCCGGAAGCGGTGGTGGGCCGCGCCAGGCAAGTTCTCCACCAGCTCGAGGAAGGCGAGGTTTCGGGCAAGACCAACCGCCTGGTCGACGACCTGCCGCTGTTTTCGGTTGCGGTGAAGCGCGAGGCGCCGAAACCCACCAAGAGCGATGCGCTGGGCGAGGCGCTCGGCGCGATCAATCCCGACGAGATGACGCCTCGCGAGGCGCTGGAGGCGCTCTACCGGCTGAAAGGGCTGGCGACCAAGCAATAGCGTTAGCTTGCCCTTGACTCATTGTACCGCTCGGTACAATGTCGCTTGTAGATGACCTAAAGCGACAGGAGATCCAATGAGCCGTCCGCCATTGCCGCCATTCACGGCCGAGACAGCAGCGCAAAAGGCGCGGATCGCGGAGGATGGCTGGAACAGCCGCGATCCGGAGCGCGTTTCGCTCGCCTATACCGAGGACAGCATCTGGCGGAACCGGGCAGAATTCGTCGCCGGCCGCGGCGAAATCGTCGACTTCCTCAAGCGTAAATGGGCGCGCGAGCTCGACTATCGCCTGATTAAGGAGGTGTGGACCTGGAACGGCAACCGCATCGCTGTGCGCTTTGCCTATGAGTGGCATGACGACAGCGGCCACTGGTTCCGCTCCTATGGCAACGAGAATTGGGAATTCGACGAGGCCGGGCTGATGCGCCGTCGCGTGGCGAGCATCAACGACCTGCCTATCACGGAGCGCGAGCGGAAATATCATTGGCCGCTCGGTCGCCGGCCGGACGACCATCCCGGTCTTTCGGAGCTGGGACTCTAGAGCGCATGCGGCGCATCGCGCCCGACCGAGACCAACTGCTGGGGATCATTGCGGAGGTTTTCCGCGAGCATGGTTATGAGGGCGCCAGCCTGGCCTTGATCGGCGAGGCGACGGGGCTTGGCAAGGGGAGCCTTTACCACTTCTTTCCCGGCGGCAAGGAAGAGATGGGGCGCGCCGTCATCGCTCATATCGACGGCTGGTTCGAGGACAATGTCTTTGCGCCCCTGTGCGACAGTTCCGACCCTTTGGCCGGGATCGAGCACATGCTCACGGCGACGGATAGCTACTTCCGCTCGGGGCGCCGGGTTTGCCTGATCGGCGCCTTTGCGCTGGACGAATCCCGCGACCTGTTCGCCGGCCAAATAAGGGACTATTTCGGCCGCTGGATCATACGTCTCGCCGAAACGCTGGCGCGAATGGGGCTCGGAACGGTCGAGGCCAGCGAGTTGGCCGAGGAAACCGTGGCCGCCATCCAGGGCGCACTCACGCTTGCCCGCGCCGCTGATGACATCGATGTGTTTTCAAGGGCATTGCGGCGACTGCGGAAGCGGCTTGGGCTACCTGCAAAGATCTAAGCTCCGTTCCTACAACGGTTCGAAGCGGAAGCCTGTGTCGGTTCGGGAAATCCGGCCGACGCCCGGTGAATCGAGGTGTGCTCCTGCAACGCAATAGGCGTTGTCGGCGGCAAGAGCCAATATCCGCAGCCGGCTCGCCCGAGCCTGTTCCTGGTCGGCGTCGAATTCCCATGCGACTTCCGGCCGATCGAACTGAAGCGACGGCACATGCACGGTGTCGCCCCAGACCAGCAATGTTTCGCCGCCGCTCGTGACGCGAAAGCAGGTGTGGCCGATTTCATGGCCGGGCGCGGCGATCGCCTTGATGTTCGCGCTCAGGCGCTGTCCCGGGTCCAAAGGTTGTGCTCGATCGTGGAAGCGGCTCAACCTCGCTTCCGACCGGAACACGTCGAGTTCAGGCCGAGGGACAAGCAAGCGGGAGAGCTGCGGGAACCCGTCCCGGCCATCCGGAAGGACGAGCCCGTGGATATGGTCGAGATGGGTGTGGGTGAAGACAACCGTGCGTATCCGATCGACGGCGATCTTCGCCTCGCTCAGCGCCTGCGGAAGATGTCCCATCGTCGGGTGCCAGGCGTTCGAGGACCCTGTGTCGATCAGCGTGATTTCATGACCGTCGTCGATCGCAAAAGCGTTGACGGACAGCCTGAGCGCACCGTCGACGAGTGACACCTGCGCAGGAAGGTCACCGCCGAATGTCCTGTCTCCCGGCTGGCGCAATCGTCCGGTCGGCATGTCGACATAGCCGTCGCGCAGCGACGTGACCCTGATGTCTCCGACCTGGTAAGTCGTGTGATGCGGTCCGGTTGAGATTCGTTCCAACGCTTGCTCTCTTTCAACCGCACATTCCGAAGTGAGGTTTTCGATTAGATCATTTCCAGGCCGCGCTTGCGCGTCGGCGGCGGGAAGGCGCGGTCGAGATCCGCGAAATCCTCAGGCGTCAGCTTGATGTCGAGCGCGGCGGCGTTCTGGCGGACGTGCTCCTGCCGGCCGGCCTTCGGGATGGCGATGACGCCTTGCCGCGTCATCACCCAGGCAAGAGCGACCTGGGCGGCAGTGGCGTTGTGGCGAGAGGCCACGACTTCCAGCCTGGTATTGCGCGCGAGCGCGCCCTGCTCCACCGGCGAATAGGCCATCAGCGGAATGCCGCGTTTGAGGCTCCAAGGCGAGAGGTCGAATTCGGTGCCGCGCCGTGACAGATTGTAGAGGACCTGATTGGTCTGGACGTTGCCGCCGTGCGGCAGGCCGACAAGCTCCTCCATCTCGTCGGTGTCGAAATTGCTGACGCCCCAGTGGCGGATCTTGCCTTCGGCCTTCAGCGCCTCGAAAGCCTCGACGGTTTCGGTCAGCGGCACGCTGCCCGGCCAATGCAGCAGATAGAGATCGATGCGGTCGGTGGCGAGCCGCTTCAGGCTGTTCTCGCAGGCGCGTTTCACGCCGGCGTGCGAGGCATTGGTCGGCAGCACCTTGGAAACCAGGAAGGTTTCGTCGCGGCGCCCGGCGATGGCCTCGGCCACCACTTCCTCGGCGCCGCCGCTGGCATACATTTCGGCGGTGTCGATCAGCGTGACGCCGAGATCGAGCCCAAGCTTCAGCGCCGCGACCTCATCGGCGCGGCGGCGGCGATCCTCACCCATTTTCCAGGTGCCTTGACCCAGCACCGGAACGGCTTCGCCGGACGGCAGCTTCAAGGTTCTGATTGACGAGGGCATGGCTTTCTCCGCGTGAAGCCGGATCGCAGCACAGCCGCAGTCGGAAATCCAGATCGAAGGGCGGAAATCCAGACCGAAGGCTCCTGGCCATCCGGATTCCCCGGGGTGGCTACTTCACCGATGCTTGGCTAGCCAGTCCTGCATTTCCTTGATCTCGGCTTCCTGCGCCGTGACGACACCTTCGGCAAGCTTGCGGATTTCCGGGTCCTTGCCGTTGGCCAGCACAATTTTGGCCATGTCGATGGCGCCCTGATGATGCGGGATCATGCCGCGGACGAAGTCGACATCGGCATTGCCGGTGTATTTGATCATCATGTCCTTGTGCATCTTTTTCATCGCCGCCTCGTAGCCGACGGTAGCCGGGCTCTGGGCGCCCATCGCCATCTTGGACATGTCGTGCTTCATCTCTTCCGCTTGCGCCGGCACACTTTCGAGGAACACGGCAAGTAGCATTCCGGCGGCCATCAGCAGCAGCACGATTTTCTTGGCCAGGGTCATTCAGGATCTCCTTCTGGTTGGATTGCGTATCTGGGAGTTTTGCTCAGAGTTTCAACGTCCTCAGCCGCAAGGCGTTCGCAATGACGGACACCGAGGACAGACTCATCGCCGCCGCCGCCAGCATCGGCGACAGCAGGGTGCCGGTGAGCGGATAGAGCACGCCGGCCGCGACCGGCACGCCGAGCACGTTGTAGAGGAAGGCGAAGAATAGGTTCTGGCGGATGTTGCGGAGCGTCGCCTGGGCCAGCGTGCGGGCCCTGGCGATGCCGTTGAGGTCGCCCTTGACCAGGGTGATGCCAGCGCTCTCGACCGCGACATCGGCACCAGTGCCCATGGCGATGCCGACATCGGCGCTGGCAAGCGCCGGCGCATCGTTGACGCCGTCGCCGGCCATCGCAACGACGGCACCCTTGCCGCGCAGTTCCTTCACCAGCGCGCTCTTGCCGTCGGGCAGCAGGCCGGCACGGATATCGTCGATGCCGAGCCTGCCGGCGATGGCCTTCGCGGTGCGCTCATTGTCGCCTGTGGCCATGATGATGCGCAGGCCTTTGTCGTGCAGAGCCTTGATCGCGTCGGCCGTCGTTGCCTTTACGGGATCGGCTACAGCGACGATGCCGGCAAACCTGCCGTCGACGGCAACGAACATGGCTGTCTTGCCTTCGCTTTGCATCGCCTCGGCATTGGCCGCCGACGTTTCGACGCCGAGGTCCGCCATCATCGCTACATTGCCGAGCGCGACCTTCCTGCCCGAAACCGTACCCGAGACGCCCTTGCCGGTGACGGCTTCGAAATCGGTCGCGTCGGCCAGCTTCAGGCCACGCCTGGCGGCACCCTCGGCGATCGCCTCGGCCAGCGGATGCTCCGAGCCCTTTTCGAGCGAGGCGGCGAGGCGCAGCAACTCGTTCTCATCGATGCCTTCTGCCGCAACGACATCGGTGAGACGCGGCTTGCCTTCGGTCAGCGTGCC
Source organism: Mesorhizobium montanum (assembly GCF_033977145.1). Classification (NCBI taxonomy): domain Bacteria; kingdom Pseudomonadati; phylum Pseudomonadota; class Alphaproteobacteria; order Hyphomicrobiales; family Phyllobacteriaceae; genus Mesorhizobium; species Mesorhizobium montanum. The sequence continues at coordinate 65,886 of NZ_JAVIJF010000031.1, forward strand.
GGTCTTGTCGACGATCAGCGTGTCGACCGAGGCGAAGCGCTCCAGCGCCGCCGCTTCCTTGATCAGCACGCCGGCCTGCGCGCCGCGCCCGGTCGCCGTCATGATCGACATCGGAGTCGCGAGGCCAAGCGCGCAGGGACAGGCGATGATCAGCACCGACACCGCCGAGACGATGGCGAAGATCAGGCTCGGCTCGGGACCGAGGACCGACCAGGCGATGAAGGCGAGGACCGCCACCAATACGACGGCCGGGACGAAATAGAAGGACACGCGGTCGGCCAACCCCTGAATCGGGGCGCGTGAGCGCTGCGCCTTGGCGACCAGCTCGACGATGCGCGACAGCGTGGTCTCGGCACCGACCTTTTCGGCGCTCATGACCAGCGAGCCGTTTTTGTTCAGCGTGCCGCCGGTAAGCGCGTCGCCCTCCGTCTTTTCGACCGGAAGCGGTTCGCCGGTGATCATCGATTCGTCGATCGCCGAGCGGCCCTCCAGCACGATGCCGTCGACCGGCACGGCGTCGCCGGGACGGACACGGAGCCGGTCCCCCGCCTTGACACTGTCGAGCGGCACGTCCTTCTCGGAGCCGTCGGCGCCGATCAGCCGCGCCGTCTTTGGCGCAAGGTCCAACAGCGCGCGAATGGCCGAACCCGTGCGCTCACGGGCGCGCAGTTCCAGAACCTGGCCGAGGAAGACCAGAGCGACGATGACGGCGGCGGCCTCGAAATAGACCGGCACGGCGCCGTCATGGCCGCGGAACTGCTGCGGGAAGACGTCCGGGAATAGCGTCGCGACAAGGCTGAACAGATAAGCCGCGCCGACGCCGAGCGAAATCAGTGTCCACATATTGGGGCTGCGGTTGAGGATCGATTCCCAGCCGCGATGGAAGAACGGGAACGCCGCCCACAGCACCACAGGGCTCGCCAGCGCCAACTCTATCCAGGTCTTGGTGCGACCGTCGATGAAGGTTTCGAAGCTGAAGCCCAGCATCGGCGCCATGGCGATGATCAGGAGGGGCACGGAGAGCACCGCGCTGACCCAGAACCGGCGCGTGAAATCGACGAGTTCGGGATTCGGGCCTTCGTCGCCCGTCGGCACGCCCATCGGCTCCAGCGCCATGCCGCAGATCGGGCAGGAACCGGGCTTGTCGCGAACGATCTCGGGATGCATCGGGCAGGTGTATTGCATGCCCTTGGGCATCGGCTGCGGCTCGGGCCGGCCGGCAAGGTATTTTGCCGGCTCCGCCTCGAATTTGCCCTTGCAACCAGCGGAGCAGAAATAGAACCCCTGGCCTTCATGGCGCAGAAAGTGCCTGGCGCTCGCCCGATCGACGCTCATGCCGCAGACGGGGTCGGTGGCGGAAAGATATGCTTCCGGCTCGGCCTGGAATTTCGTGCGGCAGCGCTCACTGCAGAAATGAAACGTCCGGCCGCTGTGTTCGGCTGTCGGCTTGCCGGCCGCCGGATCGACCGTCATGCCGCAGACAGGGTCGCGAATCACCGCTTCGGCGGCGGTCGCGGCACCCTTCGCTGAGCAGCAGGCTCCGTCATGCGCATGATGGTGATGGTGATCGGAATGGCTCATGATCAGGCCCCAAATTTCGAACTTGAGGCCGAGGTAGTGCTTCCAGTAACTGGAAGGTCAAGGGGCGGTTTGGATTTTTCCAGCTTTCGCCGTCCTGCTTCGCATGGCGTTCATCGGCGCCGCTGGAAACGCGGCGGCCCGCCCCATACACAGAGCCGCGAAAACAGGTTATAGACGCCGCCGAATGGCAAAGATCTCCCTGAAACTCGACGAAATCATTGATGGCGACGCCTTGCGCCGCGACTTGACCGCGCTGACGGCGGCGAGCGCCGGCGACGGCTCCGACAAAGCAACGCGCACGGCCGTGCTCCAGCTGCTCAAGGGCAGGCTGGCCGAGGGCCGGAAGATCGCCGAGGCCATGCTGAAGCAAGACGGCGGCGGCAATGCCTGTGCCGAGCGGCTCTCGCATCTGATGGATGAGCTGATCAGGGCGCTTTACGATTTCGCGGCCACGCATGTCTACCGGGTCAAGAACCGCTCTGCCGCCGAACGCATGGCCGTTGTCGCGGTCGGCGGCTATGGCCGCGGCACGCTGGCTCCGGGCTCCGACATCGACCTGCTTTTCCTGCTGCCCTACAAGCAGACGCCGTGGGGCGAACAGATTGTCGAATACATGCTCTACATGCTGTGGGACATGGGGCTGAAGGTGGGCCACGCCACCCGCAACATCGATGAATGCCTGCGACTGTCGCGCAGCGACATCACCATACGCACTTCGATCCTGGAAGCGCGATTCCTGTGGGGCGAACACAAGCTCTATGACGAGCTGCTCACCCGCTTCGACCATGAAGTGGTGCGCACGACCGGGCCGGAATATGTGCAGGCCAAGCTCGCCGAGCGCGACGAGCGCCACGCCAAGGCCGGCGAGAGCCGCTACCTTGTCGAACCCAACGTCAAGGACGGCAAGGGCGGCCTGCGCGACCTGCAGACGCTGTTCTGGATCGGCAAATATTTCTATCGCGTGCGCACCGGCGAGGAGCTGGTCGAGAAGGGTGTCTTCACCGAGGCCGAGTATCGCGAGTTCCAGAAGACCGAGGACTTCCTGTGGGCAGTGCGCTGCCACATGCATTTCCTCACCGGCAAGGCGGAAGAGCGGCTGCATTTCGACATCCAGCGCGAGATCGCCGAGCGTCTGGGCTATACGACGCATCCCGGCCTGTCGGCGGTCGAGCGCTTCATGAAGCACTATTTCCTCGTCGCCAAGGATGTCGGCGACCTCACCCGCATCTTCTGCGCGGCGCTCGAGGAAGAACAGGCCAAGCACGTGCCCGGCTTCAACCGCATCTTCCTCACCTTCCAGCGCCGCAAGCGCAAGCTTGCAGGGACCTCCGACTTCATCGTCGACAACCACCGCATCAACATCGCCGACGACAGCGTGTTCGAGCGCGATCCGGTCAATCTGCTGAGACTCTTCTGGTTCGCCGACAAGCACGGGCTGGAGTTTCATCCCGATGCGCTGAAGCTGCTCACCCGCTCGCTCGGCCTCGTCAACAAGTCGCTGCGGCGCGACGAGGAGGCCAACCGGCTGTTCCTCGATATCCTGACCTCGGACCGCTATGCCGAGCTCAACCTCAGGCGCATGAACGAGGCCGGCTTGCTTGGCCGGCTGATCCCCGACTTCGGCAAGATCGTCGCCATGATGCAGTTCTCGATGTACCACCACTATACGGTGGACGAGCATCTGATCCGCTGCATCGGCGTGCTGGCCGAGATCGAGCGCGGCGACGGCGCCAAAGTGCATCCGCTGTCGCATTCGCTGATGCCGGGGCTGAAGAAAAGCCGCGAGGCTCTCTATGTCGCGGTGCTGCTGCACGACATCGCCAAGGGCCGGCCGGAAGACCATTCGGAAGCCGGCGCCAAAATCGCGCGGCGCATCTGCCCGCATATGGGGCTGTCGGCCGCCGACACCGAGACCGTCGCCTGGCTGGTCGAGAACCATCTCGTCATGTCGATGACTGCGCAGACGCGCGACCTCAATGACCGCAAGACAATCGAGGATTTCGCCTCGATCGTGCAGTCGGTCGAGCGGCTGAAGCTGCTTTTGATTCTCACCGTCTGCGACATCAGGGGCGTCGGGCCGGGTGTCTGGAACGGCTGGAAGGGCCAGTTGCTGCGCACGCTCTATTTCGAGACCGAACTGCTTCTGACCGGCGGCTTCTCGGAAGTGTCGCGTGCCGAGCGCACCGCCGCGGCACGCGAAAGGCTGGCAGAGGCGCTGTCCAGCTGGCCGGCCAAGGAGCGCAAGCGCTATGTCGCGCAGCATTACGAGAACTACCTGCTTGCGGTCGACCTGTCCGACCAGCTTCGCCATGCCGAATTTGTCCGCGAGGCGGATGCCGCCGACAAGAAGCTCGCCACCATGGTCAAGACGCATGAGTTCGAGGCGGTGACCGAGATCACCGTGCTGGCGCCGGACCATCCGCGCCTGCTTTCGATCATTGCGGGGGCATGTGCCGCGGCCGGCGGCAACATCGTCGATGCGCAGATCTTCACCACTTCGGACGGACGCGCGCTGGACTCCATCCTGATCTCCAGGGAATTCGACCTCGACGAGGACGAGCGCCGCCGCGCCGAGCGTGTCGGCCGGCTGATCGAGGACGTGCTGTCGGGCAAGAGCTGGCTGCCCGAGATGATCGAGAAGCGCACCAGGCCGAAGCGCGGCGCCAAGGCCTTCCGCATCCAGCCGCGCGCCGAGATCCGCAATACCTTGTCGAACCGCTTCTCGGTGATCGAGGTCGAGGGGCTGGACCGGCCGGGCCTGCTGTCGGAGATCACCGGAACGCTGTCCGACCTTTCGCTCGACATCGCATCGGCGCATATCACGACCTTCGGCGAGAAGGTCATCGATACGTTCTACGTCACCGACCTGACCGGCCAGAAGATCGACAGCCCGACGCGCACCGCCACCATCCACAAGCGGCTGATCGAAACGTTGGAAGGCAATTCGTCCGAACGCAACGGCAAGGCCAAGGCGGCGGCCGAGTGACCATCCATTTGACGCAATTTCCCTGGCAGTCGTCCCAAGCATGAGCCTGGTCAAGAAATTCGCCACCGTCGCTTCCGGCACGCTGATGAGCCGCGCGCTGGGTTTCGGCCGCGAGATGCTGATGGCGGCGGCGCTGGGCACCGGGCCGGTCGCCGACGCCTTCAACGCCGCCTTCCAGTTCCCCAACACCTTCCGCCGGCTGTTTGCCGAAGGCGCCTTCAACGCCGCTTTCGTGCCGCTGTTCGCCAAGGAGATCGAGCAGCACGGCAACGAGGGCGCCAAGCGCTTTTCGGAGGAAGTGTTCGGCGTGCTGTTTTCGGCGCTCTTGGCGCTGACCATCGCCATGGAACTCGCGATGCCGCTGATCGTGCGCTACCTGGTGGCGCCGGGCTTTGCCGACATTCCGGGCAAGTTCGAGACGACCGTCCGGCTGGCGACGATCATGTTCCCGTACCTGATCTGCATGTCGCTCGGCGCCATGATGGCCGGCATGCTGAACTCGCTGCGCCGCTATTTCGCGGCGGCGATCGCGCCCGCCTTCCTCAACATCATCCTGATCGGCGTGCTCGCCTATGCCTGGTATCACGGGCTGGACGCGCATGATGTCGGCTTCGGCCTCTCCTGGGGCGTGCTGGCGGCGGGCATCGTACAGCTTGCGATCGTCTGGATCGCGGTGCGCAATGCCGGCATCTCGATCGGCTTCCGCCGGCCGAAAATGACGCCGAACGTCAAGCGGCTGCTGATCCTGGCGCTGCCGGCGGCGATCACCGGCGGCATCACGCAGATCAACCAGCTGATCGGCACGGCGATCGCCTCGGCGCAGAACAGCGCCGTGTCGTCGCTTGCCTATGCCGACCGCATCTACCAGTTGCCGCTCGGCGTCGTCGGCGTGGCCGTCGCCATCGTCCTCTTGCCCGAACTGTCGCGGGCATTGAAATCGGGCAATCTTGTCGAGGCCGCCAATCTGCAGAACCGTTCGGTCGAGTTCACCTTGTTCATGACGTTGCCGGCAGCCGCGGCGCTTTGGGTGATGTCGGAACCGATCGTGCGGCTGGTCTATGAGCGCGGCGCCTTTGCCGCCAACCATTCGACGCCGACGGTGGCGGCGATTCTGGCGATCTTCGGCCTCGGCCTGCCGGCCTTCGTTTTGATCAAAGCCTTTACGCCCGGCTATTTCGCGCGCGAGGACACGCGCACGCCGATGATCTTCGCCGCCATCTCGGTCGGGGTGAACGTCGCAACGGCGCTCAGCCTGTTCCCGTCGATGGGCGCGCCGGGCATCGCGGTGGCGTCGGCCGTCGCCGGCTGGATCAACGCGCTGATGCTGCTCGGCATGCTGATCAGGCGCGGCCATTGGGGCCGCGACGTACCGCTGCTGAAGCGTATCCCCAGGCTGGTGCTGTCAGCGATGGTGATGGCCACGGCGCTCTATTTCGCCGAGCACTATTTCGCCGCAAGGATCGGGCCGGGCTCGCCTCTGGTCGTCAAGGCGACGACGGTGCTCGGCCTCGTCGCCGGCGGCGCGCTGCTCTACTTCATCACTGCCTTCGGCACCGGCGGCGCCGATTTCGGCATGATCCGCAGGAACGTGAGGCGGGGGTCGGCCAAGAGTATGCCGCCGGTCACGGAACGGTCTCCAGATCGGTGAGCCGGAACTCGTTCGCCGTAGAAAGCATCGGAGCGGCGTAGTAGCGCGCGCAAGCGTAGTGGAAGCAGTCCGCCAGGTTCAGACGGATGGCGTTGTTGCGAAACCGCGACGCGGCTTCTACGGATAATGATGCGGCTTCGGGCGCTGGCGGAAGCTCGCGCAAGGCAATTGCCCGTTGTTCAAGAAAGCGGTTCACAATTTCCGCGCTTCTGGCGACCGGTATCGCCAGTTTTTCTGGCCGTGCCAGCGCCATCGCGGCCTCCCAAACGGCTATCGCCGACGTGAACGGCGCCGACGCCTTCAGGACGGCCTGCGCGCATCGCTCAGCTTCCACCTCGTCGCTCAGGATCGCCACGATGGCTGCAGCGTCGACAAACATCAATCGTCGCCGGAAAGTTCGTCATAGACGGACCGCGGCAACGGCTTGCGCGCCTGTGCGCTGAGCTTGATCCCAAATTCGGCCCGCAGTCGTGCCGCCGTCTCCAAGGGCGTCTCGAGATTGCGCCGACGCTCCAGGGCTTCGCGCATGGCGATCACGATTGCCTCGGTGATGCCGACGCCTTCAGCTTTGGCGAAAGCGCGCGTCAACCTGTCGGCTTCCTGGTTATTGATGTTGATAGTCATCGCTTCATTCCCTGATGTAGCTCAGAAAATGTAGCTTCTATACTGAAATGTCAACATGCCGATGGCCGCAGCCAGCCCACCTGCGCGCCTCTTGATAGTGCGGTCGCCTTCGTCCATAAGCGCGCCGTCGCAAGACTTTCGCCGCGCGCGGTTTCCAGCCGCATGATTGGCTCCAAAAAGTCTGCAACTTTTTGGAAATCATGCTTATACGGCCCTCCACAAGCCATGAGGAAACCATGTCCGCCTTCAAGCCACTCGTCTTTTCTGGCGTCCAGCCGACCGGCAACCTACATCTCGGCAATTATCTCGGCGCCATAAAGAAATTCGTCGCCCTCCAGGAGCAGTCCGACTGCATCTATTGCGTCGTCGACATGCATTCGCTGACGGCGCAGCTCGTCCATCAGGACCTTGGCGATCAGACCCGCTCGATCACCGCCGCGTTCCTCGCCTCCGGCATCGACCCGAAGAAGCATATCGTCTTCAACCAGTCGCGGGTCATGCAGCACGCCGAGCTTGCCTGGATCTTCAACTGCGTGGCGCGCATCGGCTGGATGTACCGGATGACGCAGTTCAAGGACAAAGCCGGCAAGGACCGCGAGAACGCCTCGCTCGGCCTGCTCGCCTATCCGAGCCTGATGGCGGCCGATATCCTGCTCTACCGCGCCACCCATGTGCCGGTCGGCGAGGACCAGAAGCAGCATCTCGAGCTGACCCGCGACATCGCCCAGAAATTCAACAACGATTTCTCCGAGAAGATCGCCGCACTTGGCGTCGGCGTCGAGATGAGGATAGGCGAGGAAACCGTCAACGGCTATTTCCCGATCACCGAACCGGTCATCGGCGGTCCGGCGGCGCGCATCATGAGCCTTCGCGACGGCTCGAAGAAGATGTCGAAGTCCGACCCGTCGGATCTGTCGCGCATCAACCTGACCGACGATGTCGACACCATCTCGAAGAAGATCCGCAAGGCCAAGACCGACCCGGAGGCCTTGCCGAGCGAGCTCGACGGGCTGGAAAGCCGGCCCGAGGCGGAAAACCTGGTCGGCATCTATGCCGGCCTCGCGGAGATCTCGAAGGAAGACGTGTTGAAGGAATATGGCGGCCAGCAGTTCTCCGTGTTCAAGCCGGCGCTTGCCGATCTTGCCGTGGAGAAGCTGGCGCCGATCGCTTCCGAGATGCGCCGCATCGAGGGTGATCGCGCCTATGTCGACGCCGTGCTCAGGGATGGCGGCGATCGGGCGCGGGCGATCGCCGAGGGCACGATGAAGACAGTGCGCGACATCATCGGCCTGCTTCAGGACTGATCGACCGGTGTTGCTGGATCACCGCCGCGCCGGCCGGCGGCTTGCCGCCGGGTCGCGGCGGTGGCAGATTGTGGCCGAAACCATACCGAGCAGATAGACATGGTCTCCAAACGCCTCAGCCGCGAAGCCGGCCATCGCCGCAAGTTCCTGGCGATCATCGACGACACGCCCGAATGCGAGCGCGCCGTCGCCTACGCCTCGAAGCGGGCGCAGCATACCAGCGGCGTGCTGGTGCTGCTCTATGTCATCGAGCCGGACGACTTCCAGCACTGGCTGGGGGTGGAAAAAATCATGCGCGAGGAAGCAAACGCGACTGCGCGCGCGGCGCTCGACGGTTACGCCAACAAGGTGCGCCAGGATGTCGGGATCGAGCCGGAGCTGGTGGTACGCGAAGGCAAGCCGACCGAAGAGATCCACAAGCTGATCGAGGACGACCAGGACATCGCGATCCTGGTGCTGGCGGCCGGCGCCGGCAAGGAAGGCCCGGGGCCGCTGGTCGGCGCAGTGGCCGGCAAGGGTGCCGCCTTCCCGATTCCCGTCACGGTTGTGCCGCAGAATCTGTCCGACGAAGAGCTCGACAGCCTGGCCTGATTTGTGAAGGTCTTCCAGCAGAAGCCTGGCTTTCCGCCCTAAATTCCCAGTGCCCCCTCCGATCGAAGCCAAACCATGCTACCCTTGGCTGGCGCTTGCGGCGCGCCATTTGGAATTGTCACGTGCGACATTCCAGTGGAGGGCCGATGGCCAAGCCTAAGCAATGGACAGCCCGAAGCGGAACATCGAGGGCGAAAAACACCGGTGCCGAGGACTCGGCGCAGCCGCGCTCGCGGTCAGCACGAGCCCAGGAAAAAGCCCGGCAGACACCTCATGCGCAGCAAGAGCGCAAGCTTCGCGTGCTCGCCAAGGGCCATCCGGCCATGGTCGACAGCATCGCCGGCGCAATCACCGTCAAGAGCCTCGACGCCTATTACGTCATCGCCTCGGATGCGCAGATACCCGTGACGGGCGGACACGGCTTCGGCCTCTATTTTCACGACTGCCGTTTTATCGGCGGCTATCAGATGGCCCTGGCGGGCCTGGCACCGGTCGTCCTGGCCTCGACCGCGCAGAAGGGCTACGCGGCACTTTTCGAACTGACCAATCCGGACCTGCATTCCAAGCAGGGCCGATTGATCCCGAAGGACGAACTCGGCATTCGCTGGGAGCGCGTCCTGGATGCCGAACAGGCCTGCGTGAGGGAAGTGATGACCGTCCAGAATCTCGGACACGAGGCGCACGACTTTCCGCTGACCTTGCAGTTCGGCGCCGGCTTCGAGGACATCTTCAACGTGCGCGGGCTGGTGGAGCAAAATCTCGGCACGGCCGAACGGCCTGCCTGGAGGAATGGCCGACTGCATTTCGCATATCGCGGCGCCGACCGGCTCCGCAGAATGGCGACGATCGCATTCTCGCCCCGGCCCGATGCCACGCACAAGACGACGGCCGAATTCCGCATCGACGTGCCGGCGGGCGCTACCCGAACCATCGCGATCACGATCGAGCTGAAGGAACAACCGGAGGACGCCGAGGCCGAGCAATTGAACCAGCGCCCGGCGGCCCCGCTCGATCGCCTTGCCGGCAAACTCGAGACGAGCTCCGAAGAATGGCTGGGACAGCATACGAAACTCGACAGCGACAGCCTCCTGCTCAACAGCATTGTGGACAGATCGCTGCGCGATGTCGCGATGTTGCGTTCGGAATTGGGGAGCCGCGAATACTTTGCCGCCGGCGTGCCCTGGTTCGTTGCCCTGTTCGGTCGCGACAGCCTGATCGTCGCACTGGAAATGCTGGCCTTTCAGCCGGAGATCGCCGCCCAGACGCTGCGCCTCCTCGCCAGCTATCAGGGAAGCCGGACGGATCGATGGCGGGAGGAACAGCCGGGCAAGATCCTGCACGAACTGCGCGTCGGCGAGTTGGCGCGCGCAGGCGACGTCCCCCATGCCAGGTTCTACGGCACGGTGGACGCCACCCCGCTTTTCCTGCTGCTTCTCGGCCGTCATGCCGCCTGGACCGGCGATCTCGGCCTGTTCCGCGAATTGCAGGTACCGGTGGAAAAGGCATTGGGTTGGATCGCCAAGGCCGGAGACGATCACGGCGAGGGCTATCTGAAGTATCGATGCGGGTCCGCCGAGGGCCTCGTCAACCAGGGCTGGAAGGATTCGGGCGATGCGATCGTCAGGGCCAATGGCGGCATCGCCAAACCGCCGATCGCCCTTGTCGAGGTGCAGGGCTATGTCTTTGCCGCCAAACGGGCCATCGCCGACCTCTATGAGCGCAATCGCGACGCCGATCGCGCAAGGCAGCTTCGCCAAGAGGCCGACAGGCTCCGAATACGCTTCAACCGCGACTTCTGGTGCGAGGATCAGGGCATCTTCGCCCTCGCGCTGGAGGCAAGAAGCCGTCAGGCCGCGGTCGTTTCCTCGAACCCCGGACATGCGCTGTGGTGCGGTATCGCCGACCGCGACAAGGGCCGCCGGTCGGTGGCACGGTTGATGCAGGACGACATGTTCAATGGCTGGGGCGTGCGCACGCTCGCCACCTCGGAGCGGCGCTATAATCCCGTCGGCTACCACCTCGGAACCGTCTGGCCGCACGACAATGCGCTGGTGGCGGCCGGTTGCCGGGAATATGGCGAAGACGACGCAGCGTTGCGTATCTTCACGGCCATCGCCGAGGCAGCGATGCACTTTCGTCATCACAGGCTGCCCGAAGCGATGGCGGGCTTTCCGCGCGCGGATTTCCAGGTGCCGGTACACTATCCCGTCGCCTGTCACCCGCAGGCCTGGGCAGCCGGAGCAGTGCCGTTCCTGCTGACGGTCTGCCTTGGCCTGGAACCGGATGCCTTCGCGAACGAACTGCGGATCGTGCGGCCGCGACTGCCCGGTTTTGTGAACCGCATCGAGCTTCGCGGGCTGCGTGTCGGCAAGGGCAGCGCCGATCTCGAATTCCGGCGAACCAATGACGCAGCCGAGGTCAATGTCCTGCGGACGAGTGGACAACTGACCGTCGAAGTCGGAGGATAAGGGCTGTCAAGGATGCGACATCCCGTCATGGCAAAAACATTCCGCCAGCCAGCCGTTCGGGCGATGCGTTTCGCTTGAATGTCCAGCCGATAGAGCCTATTTAGAATTATTCCAAACTATCGGCCCAGGAAGGGCTTGGAGATACCCCATGTTCATCCAGACCGAATCGACGCCGAACCCGGCGACGCTGAAATTCCTGCCGGGCAAGGAAGTGCTGCGCGATGGCACGGCCGATTTCCGCAACGCCGAAGCCGCGGCTGAGGCCTCGCCGCTGGCCGGCCGGCTGTTCGAGATCCCGGGCGTCACCGGTGTCTTCTTCGGCTATGATTTCATCACCGTGACCAAGGACGGCCCCGACTGGCAGCACCTGAAGCCCGCCATCCTCGGCGCCATCATGGAACACTTCATGTCCGGCGCGCCGGTCATGGCCTCGACGGCGCCGGCGAGCGAAGCCGGCGAGACCGGCGAGTTCTACGACAAGGCCGACGAGGAACTGGTGCTGACCATCAAGGAGCTGCTCGACACCCGGGTGCGCCCGGCCGTTGCCCAGGACGGCGGCGACATCACCTTCCGCGGCTTCGAGAACGGCACCGTGTTCCTGCACATGAAGGGCGCCTGCGCCGGCTGCCCCTCGTCGACGGCGACACTGAAGCACGGCATCCAGAACCTGCTTCGCCACTTTGTCCCGGAAGTGCAGCAGGTCGAGCAGGTCGCCTGAGACTTTCTCGGCCTGCCGTCACGGGATAGGCCAGATCCCAATAGCAAAAACAAAAAACCGGGCCCCAACAGCCCGGTTTTCTGTTTTTGGACGTCTTGTTGTTGCCTAGACGGTCCGCTTGCGAAAGCTTTTGGCCTCGGCCTTCGTGATCACAACACGATGACCTTGGCGCCGACCGACGTGCGGTCGTAAAGATCGATAATGTCCTGGTTCATCAGCCGGATGCAGCCCGACGACATCGCCTTGCCGATCGAGAACCACTCCGGGCTGCCATGCAGGCGGTAGCCCATGTCGCCGCCCTTGTTGAAGAGATACATGGCGCGCGCGCCGAGCGGGTTCTTCAGACCCGGCTCCATGCCGTCGGCGAACTTGGCAAGCTCGGGCTGGCGCTTGATCATCTGCGAAGGCGGCGTCCAGGTCGGCCATTCGCGCTTCAGCGCGATATGGGCGGTGCCGTGCCACTCGAAGCCCTCGCGGCCGACGCCGATGCCGTAGCGCATCGCCATGCCGTCGCCCTCGATGAAGTAGAGGAACTTGTTCTGGGTATCGACGATGATGGTGCCCGGCTTCTCCGAAGAGTCATACCGAACTTCCTGGCGGTGGTACCTGGCGGGAACCTTCTCGATCGGGATGCGCGGCAGCTGATAGCCGGCATCGGTCATCGCGCCATAGTTGTTGGTGAACAACTGTCCGCCGATGGTGCTGCACCCGCTGATCGCGGTCGACAGCGCAAGGGCGGCGACGATTGCAAATGACTTCAAGCGCATGAATAGGTCCGACGCCCCGCCTCGATGTCAGCGGCACGAGTCGGCCGCTTTCTTGCCATCATTCATGCTGGCATTTCTTTTGCTTGCCAAGCGCGCACTGCCTATATGCAAGACCTTACGCGCCGGTAAGTGCCGAACTGCGGCATTTCCGCAACATGCTTCACAGGATTGTGAAACAAAATCAATGAGGCGGCTTAAAGGGCCGTCTGGGACCCGAGGAGAGCGCCATGAATGTCGGTGATGCCGCCGAGCGTTCCGGCCTGCCGGCCAAGACCATCCGCTACTATGAGGAGATCGGGCTGATCCGTCCGGCACGGACCGGGAACGGCTATCGCGACTACTCCGGCGACGACATCCACAGGCTCGCCTTCCTGCGCCGCGCGCGCAATCTCGGCTTCTCAATCGACGATTGCAGGCAGCTGATGGCGCTCTACCAGGACCGCGACCGCGCCAGCCACGATGTGCGCGAGATCGCCGCCGCCCATGTCAGGGCGATCGAGGAGAAGGTGCGCGAATTGCAGTCGATGCGCTCGACGCTGCAGACGCTGATCCAGGCCTGCCACGGCGACGAGCGGCCGGACTGCCCGATCCTGGATGACATGGCTGGAGGGACGGCGGACGAAAAGGCGTTGCAGGCGTAGGCCAGGGCAAGCCTCAAGCAAACTGCTGCCAGAGCGGGAAGGCGGAGAGCCGCGCTTTTCGCCCGCTACGTGTTTGGGTTATGGATGATTTCCCACAGATGTCCGTCCGGGTCACGAAAGTAGCCGGAGTAGATGCCCCAGGGTCTGTCATGCAGTTCCGTGACAAGTGCTCCAGCCGCTTTGGCTTTGCCTAGGAGCTCGTCCACTTCCCGCCGGGTCTCGACGATATGGCCGAGGCTGAACTCCCCGCTACGCGGTGGCTCGGGTGCGATGCCCGCGTCTTTAGCGAGTTCACTACGCGGGTAAAGGGCGAGGATTTGACCGCCGTCGAGGTGGAACATGACGATTGCGCCTGCGGGGTGCGTATCGTCGCCCGCGAACTCAGTTGCGGTAACACCGGCAGACTGCAGCCCGAGCGCCCGGTAGAAGGCGAGCGCCCGCTCGAAATCGGCTACCGCCAGGGTGATCACATCGATGCGCGCTCTCATCAAACGTCCTCGAACCGATCCACCGCAGCAACGGGCGCGAATAGCAGATGGTTCCCGATGGAAAGGGAACGGCTATAGATTCAGAGCAACACAGCGACGCTTGCAGACGCTGACCAGGCCTGCCATGGCGACGAGCGGCCGGACTGCCCGATTCTGATATGGTTGGAGCGGCCTAAGCCGGCTCATCAGCGCTTCCAGAAATCGCGGTGCGGGGCGAGCATCTCGTCCGCGATCTCGGGAAAGGGGCCGAAGACCTCGATCTTTTTCTGGCCGGAGGCGAATACGGCGCGCGAGGGCAGGCTCATCGTCGGGTTCTCCGCGTGATTCCCGGTGAGCGCCAGGAGATCGGTCTCCTCGAAGCCGTAGACCAGCCGCCCGATGTTCGCCCAATACATCGTGCCGGCGCACATCGCGCAAGGCTCACCGGTTGAGACCAGCGTGCATTGCCACAGGAACTCCGGCTCGTAGGCCGCCGCGGCGCGCCGGGCCAGCTCGGTCTCGGCATGGCGCACCGTGTCGAGATTGCCCTGCCGCATGAGCACGCGATCGTCCGGGCCGACCAGCACGCAACCGAACGGATGATGCCCATGCGCCGCCGCATCGCGCGCGACGGCGTCGGCGGATCGGAGGTGGGCGAGCATCTGATCGCGGGTCATGGCAAGATCCCTCTCATCGCGATGATTGCCGCCGAGGTATATGCTTAGCAAGAGCTAATCTTCGCTCGAGCCATCGTTTCGAATGTCCCGCTTGCGAGGATTCCCTATCGATCCGTCGGTGGAGGGCTTGATCGCGCTGGCTTTTGTCTGTCTGCGTCGCCATCATGAGGCATGAGCATCCGGGAAGACATCGAACGTGTCGAGCAGCATATCCGCGAGATTGAAGAGCGGATAGAGCGCCAGCGCGCGGTAATCACTCAGGCAGAGGAAAGTGGCTTGCCGTCAGATGGCCCGCGCAACTTCCTGTGGTTTCTGAAAGAGACATTGAGCCTGAGCCGCGACCACCTGGCCAGGCTTCTGTCAGACGAGTTTCGAGCGACCGGCTCGCAGTAAGGTGCGGCATTCATTCGGTGGGTTTGGGGCTGGGTCAAAGTCGTACTGGACACTAAGGTGCGGCCGCCGCACTCTCTCTCGGCAGCGGAAGTCGGCAAAGATGGGCAGCACCACAAATCAAATCATTCGGGCGGTTTGGCGATTATATAGTCGGCCGTGAACTATTCGCAAGTCATTGATCTGGCATGTTGATTAAGGCGGACGGCAGGTTTGGAATTGCAGGATTAGCGGTATTTGGACACTGTTTTCCTGCAATTCGGTTTTGCGATTCCCTTG
>NZ_JAVIJF010000032.1:0-72169 GCF_033977145.1 Mesorhizobium montanum
ATCCTCGCCTGCTCAAAGTGCCGGCTCGTCCTCGACCTTCGCCGGCCTTGAACCACTGTCACCCACACCTTATCGGCGTCCGGATTTTGATCTGAATGCGCTCACGCCCGGGCAACTGGCTGAGGAGAGTAGCGGCTCGGGCCACTGGACCGCAGTTGACGGCTCGGCAATTGCCCAGCCCGGCTCGTCACGCAGATCATCGCAGATCTATGCCGGTCTTGATGACATCGTCGACTTGCAGGACGATGCCGGCTCCGCGCCGCGGTCGGACGCTGCCAGGTCGAGATCGATTGCCGGGCCATCGTCGTCATCGAGCGGCAGGCACCCGGAGCTCGGGCCACAGCTTGGCTCGCGGGAGCAGGCCGATTGGGGAGTAAGGCCCGCCGCCTCGCAGGAAAGTTACGATCAGTCGCAGCTTTGGCAGGAGGTGGACCAAGCCGCAAGGCAAAGACCTGCCCGTCGGGACCGCCCCTGGTCAGAGTGGTCGCCGCAGTCGGATCAAGACATGGGGCCAGCTGGGAGGTCCGCGTCAGCTCGCTCGTCTGATATCTACCGCAGTCTTGACTCCCTGGTCGATTTGCCGTCCACACCGGCCGAGCTGCGTGATGATGCCCATTATGCCCCGCCTTCAGGTACAGCCTCCAACGCTCAGGTTAAGGCGCTCAATCCGCGAGCCTCGTCCCACGACCGCAGCGGGCTGGCACTAGGCGCCACGGAATGGCTGAACGATGAGCATATCCAGAGAGATTACGAACTTCTGGCGCAGGAGCTGCAGAGGGAAAATCCAGATCTCGCCGCCCGAACGCGGCTCGTCGACCCGCTGATAGCCCACTACCATCTGCGCCTGGGCTCCGACAATGCCGCGCTCAGGGCTTTCCAGCGCATCGTCTATGATCGCAATGGCAACGACATTGCCGACTTCATGTTCCTGCCTGTCAACGATGCCAGCGCTACCGATCCCGAACGCCGCGGCAGCCACTGGTCGCTGCTTATGGTTGATCGACGCGAGCGGGAAAGGCCGGTTGCCTATCATTACGACTCCGCCGGGCGGCTCAACGACCAGCCCGCGGCACAGCTCGCACGACGGCTGGGAGCCCACCTGGTGCCCACCCGTATCACCCAGCAGCAGAACGGCTACGATTGCGGCGTCTTTGTGCTTGACGGCACCAGGGCGCTGGTCGGACGACTGGGGCAAAGGCGGCAGCCAGCCAGGCTGCACCTCGACTATCTTGCCGTTGATCGGCGGGCACTGCAAAACCGACTGCGGGGCTGATGTGCCAGTTGAGATCGGTGTTACGCCGGATTGTTTCTACGGCGCAGATTACCCGCAGATCTACCACAAGGCCGGCGCATGGCGGGGTAGGTCGAAAGCCCCTCAGGGCGACTGGAGACGTGCCTCGCGCCTATCGCCTTCTCAACCTCAGATGATCAGCACCGCGCCGCAAAGGCGGTCCCCGCTACAGCGCTAGTTGAAGAGCGCGCGGGCGACCGCCTTTGCTCTCTCCAGCGCTTCAGCTCGCGTCGGTTTTCGACCGTCGTCGACAACAGATGACAAACCGCTCAGCGGCAGTCAGCTGGCACCTCGAACTGTGTCCACGCCGAGGTGAAGTGGTTCAAAGCCAGCAAAGGTTTCGGCTTCGTTGCACTCGCCGACGGCGCGGACGCATATCTTCATATGCGGGTGGTGGAGGCGGCCGGATGCCGCAGTGGCGCGCATCTCAAGGTTATCCTTGAGGAAAGGCCAAAGGGCCGTCAGGTGGCGCAAAGGTAGAGGTCGTGAAAGCGTCAACTCCTCAGCGTGTAGCGGACCGATCCAGTGTTGGGGTTGTGTCCCATCAGGTGGTGTAGCTGAGGGTTATGAAGCCGCTCGCGAGCGCGCCGTTAGCAGCGCTGTAGAGTGAGCGGCGTGTCGGTGGTCATCGGCGCTTTCCGGTAGGGTTTGGTTGTTGACGCCAACCCATTTCGGAAGGACCACCGATGACCGACGACATGATGAACCTGCGCACGCTCGTGGAGAAGACCCCGGATGCCGATCTGCTGCGCGAGATGATCGGCTTTGCCGCCGAGCGGCTGATGGAACTGGAGGTGGGCGCGGCCACCGGTGCCGGCTATGGCGAGAAGAGCGCGCTGCGGCTCGCTCAACGCAACGGCTACCGCGAGCGGGATTGGGAGACGCGAGCGGGAAGCGTCGAGCTGCGCATTCCCAAGCTCAGGAAGGGCTCCTACTTCCCGAGCTTCCTCGAACCGCGCCGCATGGCCGAGAAGGCGCTCACCGCCGTCATCCAGGAAGCCTATGTGCAGGGCATCTCGACGCGCTCGGTCGACGACCTGGTCAAGGCGATGGGGATGAGCGGCATCTCCAAGAGCCAGGTCTCGCGGCTGTGCGAGGAGATCGACGGCAAGGTGAAGGCCTTCCTCGAGCGGCCGATCGAGGGCGATTGGCCCTACATCTGGATCGATGCCACCTACCTGAAGGTCCGCCGCGGCGGCCGCATTGTCTCGGTCGCCGTCATCATCGCCGTCGGCGTCAACACCGACGGCCGCCGCGAGGTTCTGGGCATGGAGGTCGGCACCTCGGAGGCCGAGCCGATCTGGACCGAGTTCCTGCGCAAGCTGACCCGTCGCGGCCTGCGCGGCGTCAAGCTGGTCGTCTCCGACGCGCATGAAGGCCTCAAGGCGGCCGTCACCAAGGTGCTCAGCGCGACATGGCAACGCTGTCGCGTCCACTTCATGAGGAACGTGCTGGCGCACGCCGGCAAGAGCGGCCGCAGGGTCGTCTCGGCCTTCATCGCCACCGCCTTCGCCCAGGAAACGCCCGAGGCCGCGAGCACCCAATGGCGCGCCGTGGCTGATCAGATCCGGCCCAAGGTGCCGAAGCTGGCGACAATCATGGATGACGCCGAGCCCGACGTGCTGGCCTACATGACCTTCCCGAAGGAACATCGCGCCAAGCTCCACTCGACGGATCCGATCGAGCGGCTCAACGGCGAGATTAAGCGGCGCACCGAGGTCGTCGGAATCTTCCCGAACGACGATGCGATCGTGCGCCTCGTCGGCGCAATCCTGCTCGAACAGAACGATGAATGGGCAGTGCAGCGGGCCAGATATATGACCCTGGAAACGATCAGCCAGATGAGCGATGATCCCCTGATCAGCCTGCCAGCCGTGGCGCGCTGATCAGCCCGGCCCATGCCGGAGAGCGCGGCGACCAATGCCGCCAGCTACACCACCCCGCGGGACATGATCCAGTGTTGGACTGGGCCCCCAGTCGGAGATCTCAGGCACCGTTAAGTTTTACAATCCTGAAAGGGGCTGCGGCTTCATTGCACTAAAAGCGGCGAGAAGGATATTTCGTTCATGCCTCTGCGCTGACCCGGTCTGGGCTCGCTGCGCTGGTTGAAGGGCAAAAAGTATTCGCCGAATGCGCGGCAGGCAAAAGAGGTCTGGAACGCATTCGGCTCGCATAGCTCATCGCTCGGGCAGCCGATTCTGGGTAAGGAGCCCGCTGCCGGAAGGCGACAGCGGGCTCGCATCGAAAACAGCGCACGAAGGGACAGCGCTGAATTCACGCCGGCATGCACTTCAGGGACGTGCAATGCCGACACCGGGACCTTACAGGCCGAAGAGCTCATCGCAATGCACAAAATCTTTTCGCATGTGCGAAATTGTCAACACCACAGTTGCGCCAGGAATAATTATTCGCTGAACAATTGAGGCTGTCGCGTAGCCATCACGGTGCCCAGTATATTGTTGTTGGTCCGATAATTGCGTCCTCAGAGGAACTGGCTTGGGAGGGGGAGAAATGGGTCCAAGATGCGGTTGCCCTATCGGCGCCCGCCACCTGTTGAGGAAATGGCTACCAACTAGGATACTGTTCAGCGCCTAAACTGCCGATGGCAAAAGCGGCGACTTTGAACATTGCGCAGGGCCCGGGCGTTCTTGGTCTGAGTTCGGTTGGGCAGGCAAATTACATGACGCGCAGATTGCTCCGCATGGCGCAGCTGCGAGGAACTTACCCCCATTCACCGAGACACAGCAGTATCGCTGGCCGGCTATCTGGAAGCACCGCCACAGCAGCTCCGGTTCGGAGGGAGCACCCGCTTGGTGGTGCTCTCGCCTTCGAGGCTTACACGCTGATTTAGTCTAGCCAGCCGATGCTGCGGAAAGGGTAGGGGGACCTATCCGCCACCGCCGGCCAGACAATGAGCGATACCGCACCAGCCATGCTGGCCCCTGGTTCGGGAGCGTGAACGGCAACGTGCCGAACCACCGCTCCCTTGCGATCGCATTGGCCAAGGCTGGGGAGTGAAACCCGACAATGTCCGACAACCGACATGGTCGGTTTGGGTGCGAACGCGTTGCCCGCAAGTCATTTCTGCCTGGCACGTTCCATGCTTACCCGATCTGTCGAACGCGTAGCGCACCAAGGAGCAAAACAGAGTCATGACGATGTTCGCTGCAAACCCCGGCGGCTGGGTTTCCAAGACCCTGCTGGTAACCATCTTAGCCTTCACCGGGATCAGGTCGCCAATGGCCGGCGAAAAGTCTCCATCCGATTTCCTGCTCCGCAATGGCATGGAAGTGGTGGTCATTCCTGACCATCGCGCTCCGATCGTCACCCACATGGTCTGGTACAAGGTCGGCAGTGCCGACGAGCCGCCCGGCAAATCCGGCATCGCGCATTTCTTCGAGCATCTGATGTTCAAGGCCACCGCCAACCACGCCGCCGGCGAGCTCGATCGTGCGGTGTCCGAGATCGGCGGCTCCAAGAATGCCTTTACCTACTACGACTTCACCGCTTTCCACGAGACCGTGCCGCCCTCGGCGCTGGGCCAGATGATGAGCTATGAGGCCGACCGCATGCGCAACCTCGTCCTCACCGACGACGTCATCAAGACTGAACGCGACGTGATTCTCGAGGAGCGCCGCTCGCGCATCGAAAATAATCCGCAGGCGGTGCTCACAGAGGAGCTTGATGCTACGCTCTGGCAAAATCAGCCTTATCGCATCTCGGTCGTCGGCTGGATGCAGGAAATCCAACAGCTCAACCGAGAGGACGCGAAGGCGTTTTACGACGCCCACTACCACCCAAATAGCGCGGTGCTGGTGGTGGTGGGCGATGTCGATCCCGACGCCGTGAAGGCAATGGCCGAAAGGACCTACGGCAAGATCGCGCGTGGACCGGATCTGCCGCCGCGCATCCGCCCCGTGGAGCCGGAGCAGAACACCAGACGCACGGTGACGCTCACCGATGCGCGCGTCTCGGTGCCGAGCTTTTCCACGCAATGGGTGGTGCCATCCTATCATACGGCCAAACCCGGCGAGGCGGAGGCGCTCGACCTGCTGGCCGAGATCCTCGGCGGCGGCAACCGCAGCCGGCTGTATCAGGAGCTCGTCGTCAAGCAGGGAATCGCCTCCTCGGCGGCCGCCTATTTCCAGGGCACGATGCTCGATGCCACCAACTTCACCGTCTATGGCGCCCCGCGCGGCGACGCCAAGCTCAGCGATGTCGAGGCGGCGGTCGATGCCCAGATCGCCCGCATCGTCAAGGACGGCGTGTGCGACGATGAGCTGGAGCGGGCCAAGACCCGCTACGTTCGTTCGATGATTTTCACCCGCGACAAACAGGACGAAATGGCCAATCTGTACGGCTGGACGCTCGCTACCGGCGGCAATGTGAAGGACGTTCAGGAATGGCCGGACCGCATCCGCAAGGTCACGGCGGAAGAGGTCAAGGCGGCCGCCGCCCGCTACCTCGTGCTCGACCACTCGACCACCGGCTATCTCTTGCCCCAGCAACAGGCGGGGAATTGATGATGAGCCTGGTCCTTGAACGGATGAGCGGCGTTCCTTCCCCCGCGAGGGGAGAAGGAACGGTGGTGCGCGCCATCGCCACTCTGTGCTTTGCCCTGTTCTTCCTGTCGCTGCCGGCGCTTGACGCGCGCGCCGCGATGAACATCCAGGAGGTCAGGTCGAAGAAGGGCGTCACCGCCTGGCTGGTGGAAGACCATTCCATACCGCTGATTGCCATCCGCTTCGTCTTCGATGGCGGCACCGCCCAGGATCCCGTCGGCAAGGAAGGGCTGGTCAATCTGATGACCGGCCTGTTCGACGAAGGCGCAGGCGACCTCGATAGCGAGGCCTTCCAGCAGAAGCTCGACGATGCCGGCGCCGAGATAAGTTTCCAGGCGGCGCGCGACGGGACCTACGGCTGGATGCGCATGCTGTCCGATCACAAGGACGAAGCTTTCGGCCTGCTGAAGCTGACGGTCAACAGCCCGCGCTTCGACCAGGCGCCGATCGACCGCATCCGCAGCCAGATCCTCTCCGGCATCCTTGCCAACGAGCGCGATCCCAATACGGTGGCGCAGCAGCGCTGGCTGCGCGCCATCTACGGCCAGCATCCCTATTCGCGGCCGGACGAAGGGACCAAGCAGAGCTTGGCCACCATCACGGCCGCAGACATCAGGGCTTTTCACAAAGCGAATTTTGCCCGCGGCGGCCTGCATGTGGCGGTGGTGGGCGATATCGACGCCGCCACGTTGAGCGGCAAGCTGGACGAGGTGTTCGGCGATCTGCCGCAGAAGCAGACGCTGGCTCCCGTGGAAGACGTCAAACTCAAGCTCGGCCAGCAGCTCGAAGTCAATTACGACCTGCCGCAGACCTCGCTGCAGCTTGCCTGGCCCGGCGTGAAACCGAACGCGCGAGATTTCTTCGCTGCCGCGCTAATGAATGAGATCCTCGGCGGTTCGACCTTCACCTCGCGCCTCTTCGAGGAGGTGCGCGAGAAGCGCGGCCTTGCCTATGGCGTCAGCTCGAAGCTAGTCGATCACGAGCATTCCAACGCGCTATTGGTGACGACTGCGACGCGCTCCGATCGGGCCGCCGAGACGCTTTCGATCGTGCGCAAGGTGGTGAAGGACATGGCCGAGAAGGGGCCGACCGAGGAGGAGCTCGCGGCGACCAAGAAATACCTGATCGGCTCGTTTGCGATTAACCACCTCAAGTCTTCGGATTCGATTGCGGCGACACTGGTCGGGCTACAGCGCGACAATTTCGCCATGGACTATATCAAAAACCGCGCTGCGCTGATCGACGCCGTATCTCTGGAGGATGTCAGGACGGAGGCTAGGAAGCTTCTGTCGGCCGATCCGACCGTCATGATCGTCGGGCCGCCGCTCAACCGATATTAAAGGATGAGCGGCAGCTTCCTTGCTGGTTAGCAAGGCAGCCAATCGCTTAAGCTTGCATCACCTGTCTCCTGGCGCTAATGCCGCCCTCTTTCTGCGGCGTATGCCTACGACAAAAAATGCGAGCGCACGCGATCCGCGCGGCCCGCAATGATAAGTCGAGCTGTGGCGTCTAAGCTGACGCCTCAACATCGTAGATCGGCCACCTCCGATTGCTAGGTACCGAGGCACAGCCGTCCCGGCGCCGGCTTGCCGCGCCAGCATTGACTGACTTTGAGGTTCTGAGCGCGCTGATTCCTCCCGGGTCAGCCGCGCCAGCTTCTACGATCCCGAGATCAATCGCAGCTACGGCATGATGGCATCCCATTATGGCGTCGGCGTTCTTCCAGCACGGCCGGATCAACGCGACCCAGGATCAGACCGAAACTGGCCGCTTTCAAATCGGAACGGCGGCCGGAATGAAATCGGAATGACTGGCCGGCTTCAAATCGGAATCGATGGCCGGCTTCGTCGGAATACGCATCCAGGCCTGCCTTCGGCCCCATTTGGTCGATGAGCTTCAGCGCCGAATTGATTGTCAATTCCGGCAGGGACGACTCCTAGGCCGCTTTTTTTGATACCCACGATCGCGCGACGCCGCAGTGAGCCGCGCGACGTCGCGGTGTGCAAGGAGAGTTGGTCGGCGGGAGTGTATGCGTTGCTCTGGAATCACCCGCTCTCGATTGTTGTGCTCTTATGAATCTCAGACATAGACGCGTGGAACGTGGTCCCGGAGCTGAGCATACAGCCCGACGATGTCAGTGCCCCACCAGGTGGCGACCTCATGCTGTGTGATGGTCTGATCTCCCTGCTGCCCGAGCAAGAGCACCTGATCGCCGAAACAAGCATCGGGGATGTCCGTGAGGTCGATACGGAGATGTTCTAAATGAACCGGCGGCAGCAGAGGCGCACGCCGGCCTCTCACCAGTGCCTCAGCGCCGGGCGGGAGCTGACGCGGCAGCCCGTCTCCCCAACCGATACCGAGCACTCCGACGACCATTCCTTGCTGGTAGCCAGGCAGGTCCGGCGCCGTCCCGAGCGAGGAGTCGGTCCGCTTGATTGAAACCAGAGAGCTCGAAATGGCTTTAAGAGCCGGCCGCAGGGTGACAGGCCGGGTGGAATGATCCGTGTCGGAGACACCAATGAACAAGGCGCCGGGATCGACGGCATCGAAATCCATCTCAGGGTATCGAAGTACACCCACCGTGCTCGCCACCATCGCAATGGGAGGTCGTGTCCCAGAAGCATTGGCCGATTGAAGAATCTGCTGCAAACGGGAGCGCTGTTCGCTTACATGGAAGGGCGTCTCCGAAGGCAGTTCGCTGAGATGCGCATAAAGCCCTTCGACATCGACATCGTCATAAGCATGGCCGGCCGCGAGCAATGCGCTGACAGCCGACGGCGCTGCCCCCGACCTGTAAAAGCCAAGATCAACCTTTACAAAGACCCGCGTGCTGTCCATTGCGGCACGCCAGCGTTCCAGTTCCTCGAGGCTGGAGATTGTGACTGTAAGCCCGAGCCGTTCGATGATGTCGGCCGATGACGGCAGAGGTCCGGGATAGAGCAGGATTGGAAGCTCGACTCCCATATGCCTTATCGCGACCGCATCTGGCAGCGCAGCGACGCCGAAGCCGTCAACCCCCTCTGCAGCCAGAGCTGAAGCCACCGGTCCGGCGCCGCACCCATAACCGTTGCGCTTCAGGCACGCGAAAATCCGTACTGCCGCGGGCAGGTGTGCGCGAAGCTGGCGATAATTGTGCCTGATCGCGTCTAGGTCGATCTCGTACCAGCTGCCGCGCAGCGGCGTGCGGTGGGGGTCAGAGGCGGCGGGTGGACCGCAATGTATCAGTGTCTGATAGTCAAGCTGCAAAGTTTTTCCGATACCGTCTAAGTGTTGGTGATAGGTGGGTTCCTAACCGCGTTCGGGAGCATTCCACCCTCAAGGAGGCAATTTAACCATCAGAGGCAAGGCCATCAGTGTTGGCAAGCGCATGCCCTCAGGGAGCTTGCGGGCCTCTCTTAGCGTGCGCCGCTTTTGCTTGTCAGGTAGCCTTGCGGCCAAGTCCCATTGACTTGGCAAGCGAAGAACGGGCGGCGGCGTAATTCGGGGCCACCATCGGATAGTCAGCCGGCAGGCCCCATTTGGCGCGGTATTCGTCCGGCGTCAGGCCATAGTGAACGGAAAGATGCCGCTTCAGCGACTTGAACTTCTTCCCGTCCTCCAAGCTGATGATGTAGTCCGGCGTGACGGACTTCCTAATGGGCACCGCTGGCGTGAGAGCTTCCGGCTTTTCCGCCGCGCCGCCGCCGGCACTCTTCAACGCTCCGTGCACTCGATCGATCAGGGCCGGGAGATCGCCGACCGGGACTGGATTGTTCGAGACATAGGCTGAGACCACCTCGGCGGTCAGCTCGATAAGGGCGCTGGTGTTGTCGTCGGTTTCTTCCATCGCGGTGCACTCCTTGCCTGAAGCAATGTCGCCGAAGCTCTCGTTTTTTAACGGTGGCGCGGCATGAACGCAACGAAGTCCGCGGGTAACGGGGTCGGGTTGAAAGTCCACGGAGGCTTTTTCCCACCGACGGCCCCGGAAGCGCGCGATTATCGCCGCCCTCCCGGGCTCTACAAGGTCATGAAGTTTATCGGACCCCTCTAGGTCCGCTTTACCATGGTGTCGGGTTGCGCGATTGTCGGCGCTATGGATACAGGCGAGCGATGCGCCAGACGAAGAAGGCATTGCCTTTCGTGCCGAGCGAATTTCACGCTTCGACAGTCGAGGATTCCAAAGGCGTGATTGGCATTCTCTCGATTCACACCACGGAAGGCCTTTTTGGATATCGCGCTCGACGCCGCACGCTGCCGATGCAATCCTGAAGGCCCATCTGTTCGATCCGGTCGAAACTGCCTGTATAAAAAAGAGCCCGGTCGTAAGCCGGGCACAGGAGTTACACGGGAACGCGGGCCAACCGGCGGGATCAGCCGTGCCTTAGCCTGCAGCCACATCATGACGGCTGAATTAAGTCTCGCTAGGCAACACTTGGCGGCCGAGCGCAAACGCCTCGAATCCTGCGGCGTGGGTGAACTGGACAGCAGCCGATCAGCTGTGACCAAATCGGGAACCGCGGGTCCCAGCGAGTCAGATAGCGTTTAGCGAGTCTGCCGATTTTCCTGGTCCGAAGGGGCCCTCCTTCCTGGTGCGGGCAGAGGTTCCCAGTGGGCTGTGCAAATGTATGGACACATCGCCGGACAGGCTCTGGATGCGGTCTCAAAGGTCTGCGAATGTGCACCAGATGGCGGGCCGACCTAGCTTGGCGGTCTCCGGCAATCGCGCAGGCGCGACAGCTGCCGCCGGGCTGAGTAGCTTCGCTTCCGCAACGCACGGGCAGGGGCGGCTCGAGCCGTCCATCCGGCGGGAGGAGATAGAGTTGGTCCGATTCGGATGGCGACGCGAGCCGCAAGCGAGCCCTATCGTGAATTGTCCGGCGATGACAAATTACGAAATGTATAGGCCTTCGTCCGAACGTGATCTGAGGGAACCGACCCCCCGGTCCTGCCCGGTGAAATTGGCCGAGCCGACCGACTTGGAATCTTCCGGCTTTGCCGCCCAATGCCCGGACTAATCCAAGATCAGTGGCAATAACAGCCGTCCATCCCCGCCGCCTCGACGGTTCAGATGGGGATTTTTGTGCTGGAATAGATCGGACTGTCGGTCGCTACGCGATAGTCGTGAAGCCGCGTTTCGCCCTGCTCGCGTCTTGGTAGCGACCATCGCACGACGTTCGGAGACCCGCCTACCATGATAGAAGAAAAAGTCGGTTTTTGTACGCTGTGTAAGTCACGGTGTGGCACCATCAACGTCGTCGAAAACAACTGGCTCAAAAAGGTGGTGCCAAATCCTGATCATCCGACCGGCAAGGCAGTTTGCCTCAAGGGCCGATCGGCGCCGGAAATCGTCCACAATTCAAGGCGTCTTAGGCGCCGCTCCGGCGCACGACGTCGAAGAGTGATCCCAGATCCGCAGTGGGTGCAGGTTTCTTGGGACGAAGCACTCGATGAGATCGCTGATCGGTTGAAGGGCCATGTTGCCCGAGGCGGTCCGAGTCAGTCGCCTTCGCGGTAACCTCGGGATCGTCATCCCCGTTGTCGGACAGCACCCTATTGGATCCTGCGATTCGGAGAGCTTATTGAACGCGCGGCGTTCGATAGGGATTTCGTGCGAGATTGGACGAATGCTCCATGTCTTGTCAGGTCGGACAACGATCGCTTGGCGCGGAGCCTGTAGGGCGAAATCCTTATCATGCCTTGCAGGCTGTGCGCCGGGATCTTCGCCTCGGGCGGAAGCAGGACTGCTGTGAAGGCGAGTTCCGCCGACAGTCGCCTCGTCGCATGACCCCCTTTGCGCTTGAAGCCAGTTTCGCCGGTCGCCTGGTAGAGCAGCTCGTCATTGACACGCAGCAGCTTTTCCCTGCCTGGCATCTGGCCGCTTCTGGAGCCTGACAGCCCGGCCATTGAGCCGGCGCTCGGGCGCAGGCATGGACGCGGGGCGCGTTGACGCCGCAAGAAATTGCCGATTGCTTCATTTGAAGCGGAAAAGGCGGATTTCGAAATCTTTAGGTAACACGCCTCCCCGATAAGCGCGTGGTGACGGCTCCCGACGGCTTATAGAGGACGTGTGACAGGCGATGTTTATTGGAGTTTGGCCTTTGGCTCGGCTCGGGCCTGATCAGGGGCTTGGCTGATGGGCAGCGCGACTCCTGTGCCAGCCCTATGACCGAGCCGGTGTTGGAGTGCCTGCCGACCGATGACGAGGTTGTCGAGGTGCAGCCTGGCTGGCTGCCGCCTTTGCCCCAGTCGTCCGACCAGCGCCCTGGTGCCGTCAAGCACAAAGACACCGCAATCATAGCCGTTCTGCTGCTGGGTTATGCGGGCCGGCTCCAGGCGGGCTCCCAGCCGTCGTGCGAGCTGTGCCGCGGGCTGGTCGTTGAGCCGCCCGGCGGAGTCGTAATGATAGGCAACCGGCCTTTCCCGCTCGCGTCGATCAACCATAAGCAGCGACCAGTGGCTGCCGCGGCGTTCGGGATCGGTAGCGCTGGCATCGTTGACAGGCAGGAACATGAAGTCGGCAATGTCGTTGCCATTGCGATCATAGACGATGCGCTGGAAAGCCCTGAGCGCGGCATTGTCGGAGCCCAGGCGCAGATGGTAGTGGGCTATCAGCGGGTCGACGAGCCGCGTTCGGGCGGCGAGATCTGGATTTTCCCTCTGCAGCTCCTGCGCCAGCAGCTCGTAGTCCCTCTGAATATGCTCATCGCTCAGCCATTGCGTGGCGTCGAGCGCCAGTCCGCTGCGGTCGTGAGACGAGGCTTGCGGATCGAGCGCCTCAACCTGAGCGTCGGAGGCTGTACCTGGAGGCGGCGGGGCATAATGGGCATCATCACGCAGCTCGGCCGGTGTGGACGGCAAATCGACCAGGGAGTCAAGACCGCGGTAGATGTCTGACGAGCGAGCTGACGTGGATTTCGGCGTTGGCCACGTAGTCGCGTCAAAATCAGACGGAATCTGCGGCGACCAATTCGAGTCGGAGCCGGCAGATTCCCGCCGCCCAGCTTGGTCCACCTCCTGCCAAAGTTGCGACTGATCGTAACTTTCCTGCGAGGCGGCAGGCCTTACCCCCAAATCGGCCTGCTCCCGCGAGCCAAGCTGTGGCCCGAGCTCCGGGTGCCTGCCATGTGCAGCGCTCGACGCCGCCGAACCTTCGCCAGGCACGCTCGATGAGGGCGATGGCCCGGCAATCGAACTCGACCTGACAGCGTGCGACCGCGGCGCGGAGCCGGCATCGTCCTGTAAGTCGACGATGTCATCAAGACCGGCATAGATCTGCGATGATCTACGTGACGAGCCGGGCTTGGCAATTGCCGAGCCATCACCTGCGGTCCAATGGCCCAAGCCGCTACCCTCCTCAGCCAGTTGCCCGGGCGTGAGCGCATTCAGATCAAAATCCGGACGCCGATAAGGTGTGGGTGACAGTGGTTCAAGGCCGGCGAAGGTCGAGGACGAGCCGGCACTTTGAGCAGGCGAGGATGGGGGCGGCACGGGGGCCAATTCTGGCGGCAGCGATGTCGTCTGATGGAACTGCGGCACATTGGTAGCCATTGGCGCGCCACGCTGTGCGGCCTCTTCTTCATGGAAGGCTCGCAACACGTCCCAGGCCGGGTCGCTCGGGGACATGGGGATGGGCGAGAAGGCGACGGCCGAGGCGCTCTGCACAGTTCCAGTGGGCGGGCCGCTTGGCTGCTCGCGCGGGGCCGCTTGCCCATGGGCTGCCAAGCCCAGCGCATTGTTGGCTGCGACCATTTGCCGGTATTTCTGCAGAAAGCCCCAGGCTGTGCCGAAACGGGGGCCTGCGTTCTTCTTGTATTCGTCAACCGCCCGGCTCAGCACCGCGGGTTCAATCTGGGCAATGCCCTTGCCGAAGTTCTGACTGAGCCACTCGTTGAAACGACACAAATGACTCCGATAGCTATTTAGCGTCTCTTTTCCGTACCTGCTTGCAGCTGACCGACATGCATCTTCGATCACCTGGTTCTCTTCGTTGACGGGGCGAGTTTTAGCTGTTGTGACAGTCTGTCCGGCAGAATGCTGCCGCAGCCTTCCCAATGCCACGTTGATGTCGCTCAGTAGTACGGCATCGTTGCCCGCGAAGTTCTTCGCCAGGCCGTCCAGCTGCTCGTCCTCAATCCGACCGTGGATTTGGCTCTGGTGGTTCTCGTCAAGCCATGTGCTGAACTTGCGCAGCGCCGCTAGATCGCCTCCCAAGGTTGGTGCTTTGAGGCGGGCCACGGCTTCTGCCCGGTATTGGGCGAAGAGTTCCTCATCGTCCTTCGTGCCGGGTCGAACAGTCGAAGCAGCCGTCACAGGCTGTCCGGCAGAATGTTGCCGGAGCCTCTTCAGCGCCGGGTTGATACGCGCGCTCTCGCGCTCCGCGAAGTCCTTCACCAGTGCGTCCAACCCCGGGTCCTCAATCCGGCCGGCGATCTGGGTCCGATGGTTCTCGTCAAGCCATGTGCTGAACTTGCGCAGCGCTGTTATATCGCCAGTGATCGATTTCTTGCTCACCTTTGTTGTAGCCTCGGCACGGTAGGCGGCAAAAAGCGCCTCGTCCGGGTGCTCGCGGCCGCGCTTGCGGCTGCGCGTTTGCTGAACGACGGAAGCCTGGTGCGGCGCCGCGGCCGGCATTGTATGGCGTGCGCCGGTCAAATCGCCCTGTTGATTGGCCGCAGGCCGATATGCGTCCGCGACGACGTGAGGGAGGCTCACGACATCGGGTGCGCTTCCAAAGCCCGTGGCGGGCAGGTTGACCCGCGGCGGCGGGATGGAACTCGAAGCTTCGTAACCGCCCCCAATCGCTGCGCGGCTCCGCGGCTGATCGACACTTTGCGCCGGTGAGTGGACCACCCGCTGCGCATCCTGCCAGAACTGCGCCGACGCGAAACTTGCAGCCGCAAACGGCCCGGCGCGATCGGCGGCGGCAAAGAGCTCGTCTTGGTCAAAACTCTGCGCAGGTGAGTGAGCTGGTGGAGCAAAGGGCAACTGCGAACCGCCTTCCGCGTCCTCCTCTTGCAGCATGCTCGGTCCAACCGCATCTGCATGTGAGCCGGTCCGCCGCCTGGCGAGACGGCTGTTTGGAACGGCTTGCCGATGCTGGCCCGGCGGCAACGCGTTCAGATGCTCCTGAAAACGCGCCTGGTCGGTCTGCTGCTGCGAGCCTGCATCGTCTGTGCGGGCGAGATCTGAGACGCGGGATGGATTGACGTTGTTAAAGGGATCCATGCTATCTTCTTTTGCCTGTTCCGAGCAGCTCAAGCCGCCCTGGCGGCTGGAAACGTTTAGTTCGCGCATAAAGCCGCGGATAGGCCGCGAGATGATCCGTGAAACGATTGCGCGACCTGAGCCGCCCGGCTGAGTCGGAGCGTAGCTTGGCTGACCTGACAACAAGCTGACGCGCTATGAGAGCTCAGCATCATCTGAGCGATGCTGAATCAGAAGTTGCGCCGGTCCGTGACATCATAATGTTTCACGATCCCCAGACGAGCTTAGTCATTCAGGCGGACTTGACGGCTACGGCTACGGAGCCGACCCCACAACGACCAGCCCGCGGCACAGCTCGCACAACGGCTGGGAGCCCGCCTGGAGCCGGCCCGCGTAACCCAGCAGCAGAACGGTTATAATTGCGGCGTCTTTGTGCTTGACGGCAACCAGGGCGCTGGTCGGACGACTGGGGCAAAGGCTGCAGCCAGCCAGGCTGCACCTCGACAACCTCGTCATCGATCGGCAGGCACTCCAACACCGACTCGGTCATAGGGCTGGTACAGGAGTCGCGCTGCCCATCAACCAAGCCTCCGATCAGGCCCGAGCCGAGCTAATGGCTTCCTTCAGAAGCAGAGAGCGATCTGACGCAGGGCGTTAATTCTCAGTGGCTACCGTCAAAGCAGATCAGTGCTAGACGTCGTGTTCCGAGGCGAAGATCGGTGGCCGCCCCGCACGTACGGAGGGCGAGCCATGGGAGAGTATAGCGAAGCATTTGTTGCGTTGGATGTAGCCATCACCGCAACCGGCTCCGACGCTGCGCTATTTGGTGGCTCCGCGTCTTCGCCGGTTGCTCAACCCACGCCACACGACGTAACAGAAACGGTCGAGGCTCTAATCGCCACGGGATGACAACTCAGTGGCAGGTCAAGTGATCGCAAGGTTGCACCGAGCGAGTGCCCAGCCTACTTCACCTCCTCAAAAGCAGAACTCTATTCTTCGCGGAATGCGCGATTGATCTGATCAGACAGGGGCTTGAGAAAATAGGAAAGCGCTGTCCGCTGGCCCGCGTGGATCATCGCTTCGGCCGGCATGCCTGGGATCAATGTCAGATCCTTGATCTTCGTCAGTTCAAAACGCGGAACTGACAGGCGCACCAGATAGTAAGAAATGCCGTTTTTTTCATTCGTCGTCAGATCGGCCGCTATCCAGCTTACATATCCGGTCAACTCCGGTGTGGTTCTCAAGTTGAAGGCCGACATCCGCAACACGGCTCGTTGACCAAGGCGTATCTGGTCGATGTCTTTCGGAGAGATCTGTACTTCCAGAAGAAGATCGTCGCCATCAGGCACAATCAGCATGATCGGATCGGCGGGTCTGATCACACCACCAACCGTATGGACAGCAAGCTGTTGGATGATTCCTGAGTGCGGCGCGACGATATCGGTTCGCCGAAGCTCATCCTCAGCAGCTACCTTGCGTTCTAGGAATTCCTCCACTTGGGCCTGGACCTGTATGAGTTCCTTGCCGACTTCCGTCTTGAGATCTTGATCAATCTGCAGGATTTGCAGACGAGTTTCGGCAATACGGGCCGCCGTCTGTGCCTGGTTCGCGACCGTTTCACCACGTTGACCGCTTAAGGTGGCAGCCTGCGACTTGAGGCTGTTTAAGCGTTGGTCCGAGACAATGCCTTGTTCGCGCAGCCTACTCAAAGCAGCAATTTCATGTCCGAGAATGTCAATACCTTTCTCAAATGCAATCTGCTGCGCTTTGAGGCCCTCGATCTCATGCTTATATTGCGCGATCCGCTCGGCCAGCTGCGACTTTTCTCCTTCGCGGGATTGCCTGCGAAATTCGAATAACTTCCGCTCACCGAGTATTGCGGAGGCCGCCGACGAAATATCTCGCCGCTTGAGCAACCATTCCGGCAAGACGATCTCTGCCAGATCGTCACGCTCGGCTTCGAGCCGTGCTAGCCGGGATGCCAACTCATCGAGTCGCTTAATGATGATGGCTAGATTGGCGCGTGGCTGAGTGGCATCAAGTCGCATGACAACGTCGCCTGTCTTGACTCTATTGCCCTCACGCACGAGGATTTCTTTCACCACCCCACCGGTCGGGTGCTGCACTTTTTTTATGTATGAATCGACGACAAAGTGTCCGGACGCGACGACCGCACCAGACAGATTCGTCACTGAAGCCCAGGCTCCCGCTCCTCCGAGAACGGTGATGCTCAAAAAAAGTGCTGTCAGTAAGTTTCGGCGAATAGAACGGGAAGCGTCGGCTTTCGTGTCAATTTCAGACATCGCAATCCTCGGGCAGCCTAGGTCTTTATGTGGACACAGCGCACTTGGATGCAGACGCAATCCCCCGAGCAGATGCCTTCCCAACATCGGTCGCAGACACATCCTTGGATTCACTTCGTGGCGGCGTCGCTGCTCTTCTCTGCAAGACAGTGGAAAGCACTTCATCGCGCGGACCGAAGGCTCTTTGGCGCCCACCTTCGAGCATCAATATGCAATCGACGGCGGCGATAGCGCTGGGGCGATGTGCGACGACAACGGCAATGCCGTTGCGCACACGAACGGAATTGATCGCCTCGACCACGGCGATCTCGCCTTCCGCATCAAGGTTGGCATTGGGTTCATCAAACACGACTAGGAAGGGATCGCGATAAAGAGCTCGGGCAAGACCGATACGCTGACGCTGCCCGGCGGAAAGTGCCGAGCCAGCTTCACCGATCTGAGTTTCATAGCCATGTTCAAATCTGAGGATCAGTTCGTGTGCACCCGCTGCTTTTGCCGCAGCCACGATAGCCTCAGAATCAGGATTGTCATCAAAACGACAGATGTTTTCGCCGATGGTTCCGTCAAACAATTCAACGCCCTGAGGCAAATAACCGAGATGGCGGCCCAGTGCTTCTCGGTTCCATTGATCGAGGCTCGCGCCGTCGATGCAAACCTTTCCGGCGGAGGGCCCCCAGGCGCCGATGAGGGCGCGCGCGAGAGTTGACTTGCCAGAACCCGATGGGCCGATAACCCCGAGTGCGCTTCCCGCTTGAACGGCAAACGCAACGCCTGCCACGGTGGGCTTCTTCTCGCCGGGCGGGACGATCATCACGCCTTCGACGCGCAGTTCGCGTTCAGGAGCGGGCAATGGCATGACCGAAGCGGTTTGAGGCATCTTGGCCATGAGGTCCTTCA
The DNA here is from genome assembly GCF_033977145.1 of Mesorhizobium montanum. Classification (NCBI taxonomy): domain Bacteria; kingdom Pseudomonadati; phylum Pseudomonadota; class Alphaproteobacteria; order Hyphomicrobiales; family Phyllobacteriaceae; genus Mesorhizobium; species Mesorhizobium montanum. The sequence continues at coordinate 18,237 of NZ_JAVIJF010000032.1, forward strand.
GCCGTGCCCAACTCTGGTGCGCCAGAAGCAAAGTTTTCCAGCTTGAAATCGCCAAATCGACTGGAGCCAAGGCCCGGCCCATCATAATGGAGCTGGCAATCATCACCCCAGCGGTAGCTTCACGTGCGATGACGAGGTAGGCGGCAACGGCGAGGATCGCCGATTGCAGCATCATGCGTAGCGACTTTGAAATCCCGCCGAGCCCAGCTGCCACATCTCCGGCCTTACGATTGGCAGCAAGATATTTGGCATTCACCTTATGCCATCGGGCAGCGATCCGACTTCCAAGGCCCAGAGCCTCTATGACCTCGGCATTGCGGCGCGCTGCTTCCAGTAGGCCGTTGCGGACCATGTTGTGGTTGACTGCATCACGTGTGGCCCGCCGGGAGCATGCGTTAGTTAGAGCCGTTAGGGAAACCAGGAGGACCGCCCCGACAAGCGCCGTCATGCCGATCCAGAAGTGAAAAAGGAAGCAAATGCTGAGATAAAGCGGCATCCATGGCAGATCGAAGAACGCCGCGGGGCCGTTTCCGGCTAGAAACCCGCGAACGTTGTCGAGGTCGCGAAGCGGCTGCAAGCCATCGCCCGGTCTGCGTGTTAAAAGGGGCAAGCGAACAATTGCCTCATGAACGCGTCCGGAAAACTCCCCGTCGAAACGCTCGCCGATCCGCAGCAGTACGCGTGCGCGCAGAATGTCGAGCAGGGATTGGAATGCATAAAGTCCCGCAGTAAGCACGACGAGACCCAGCAACGTCGGTACGCTGCCGCTCGCCAGAACGCGGTCATACACCTGCAGCATGAACAGAGGCGAAGTCAGCGCAAGCAAGTTGATCACGCCACTGATTGAGAAAATTGCCCAAATGGTGGCCGTTAGGGCGAAAGGCCTCGAGGAGGTCTGCTCTTTGTTCGCTGAAATTTTCAAGAAGGGACCCCCTAGGAAAGGCCTTCGTTCATAAGCACCGTCGGGGCTGGGATCTGCCACTTTTTGGGCCCGCAAAACCGGCCTACGTCACCGGCGACACCAACTCCTGACACACGGCGACTGCTCAGCGCGGGAATGCTTAGTCCTGGCGTCTTGGAGGAGACCAAGGTGAAGTCAGACCCAGTCAGATGCAGCGCCTCAATGTCTGCTACACTGTTAACAGCGCTCGGTCGTCATCCTCCATGCGAAGTTCATTTCGACCGTCGCCGAAATGATAATTAAGCCCTCTCCGCCGAAGACTTTGTCGTTGTCCGCGCCGCCGAAGGCTCGGTCGATGCCCCCACCGGCCGAGATGGAGTCTTTGCCAGCACGGCCGTCGATCCGAGCATTACCTTGGAGAAATCTAAGATTAAGTCGTCACCGCTACTGCCGTACGGGGTATTGGCTGCGGGCCCAGCTTCGATAGGCGTTGCCACCGCATATACTCCTCACGATTGCTTTCAAAGCACTCTTGTGTCGCTGCTCGAATTTGTAAAATCGATTGATTGGATAGGATGCATTCAGTCTCTGGATGTCCTCCGGGTAGCGCGCCGCATCACACCCTCGAAGCTGGATTGGCTCTACGCCCCACTGCCCCGTGGGACACAAGGGAACGGCAGCTTGTGATGAGTTTTGCCCCGAAAGCAGCCGCCCGCTTTCAGCCCTGGACTACGTCACTTAGCAATGACCCACTTGTTTGCACTTTCATGATTCCTGCGCGAGGCGTCGTTTATCGATACCGCGCAAGAAATCGGCCGGGCATCCATGCGGACACCCGACCGAGTTGCCTGAGCTGATAAGCCCATTCGCAATCAAGGAAGCACAAAGCACTTTTCCCGGATCTGCTCTCCAGGGCTATTTCTTGACCGCTGCCGAGAGTTCCTGGTTTGCTCCAAGATTAAGGCAGCGACGACGACTCACTTCACGATTGGCCGCAACCAATATCGTCACTGATCCAAACAATCACGCCGCCTTGATAGCCAACACCGCATTGGTGCCCGCGAACGCAAAACTATTGGAAAGCGTCACCTTGACTTTCCGCTCCCGCGCCACGTTGGGGGTAACGTCTAGATCGCAATCTGGATCTGGTTCGTCATAGTTGGCGGTAGGCGGTACGATCCCATGCCGAATTGCCATCACGCAGGCGATCAGCTCCAGTGCACCCGAGGCCCCGAGGCAGTGGGCATGCATCGATTTGGTCGAGGATACCGACATTCGATAGGCGTGGTCGCCGAACGCTCGCTTGATTGCTGCGGTCTCGATCTGATCGTTTGGCTTAGTGCCGGTGCCGTGAGCGTTCAGGTAATCGACCTCCTCCGGGACCAGACCCGCGTCGGCTAGACAAGCGCGGATCGCCGCCTCGGGACCCTCAATGGTCTGTGCCGCGATGTCGAAAGCGTCGGCCGAAAGGCCCGCACCGGCCAATTCCGCCAATATTTCAGCGCCTCTAGCGCGGGCATGGTCGTAACTTTCCAAGACTATCATGCCTGCGCCTTCGCCGAGAACAGCGCCCTGCCTGTTCGCGGAAAAAGGCCGGCAAGTGTCGGGCGATAGCACTCGCATAGCCTCCCACGATTTCACTACTCCCCAAACCAATGGCGCATCGGCGCCACCTGCCACCATCACATCAGCGCGGCCCCACCTAATCTGGTCGACGGCGGAGGCAATGGCATGGTTAGAGGAGGAACAAGCCGAAGTGACGCCGTAGACGGGACCGCGCAGTCCAAGGTCCATGCTGACATGTCCAGCAGCGGCGCCCGGCATGACCTTGGGCGCGGTGAAGGCCCCGGTCCTCTTTCTGCCGTGGAGCAGCATAGCCCGGTAATCTTGCTCAATCGCCTCCCATCCGCAGACGCCCACACCGACCGTCGCACCCAGGCGATAGCGGTTTTTGTCAGACGCGGTCAGCCCTGCTTGCTGGACTGCTTCGCGAGCGGCAAGCACTGCAAGCACGCTGAACCGATCCATCGAAAGAGCTTGCTTACGCTCGATCTCATGCTGAGGAAGATTGCGGATGGCGCATCCCGTGCGCGCGGTGATGTCGTGCAGCGAGGGACCGCTCAACACGCCGATTGCTGAACGGCCGTCGCACATGGCGGCCCAAATATCGGCAGCACAGCTGCCGAGCCCACAAATCCCGCCTATGCCGGTGATAACAACGCGCTTGTTCATTGTCAGTGCTCATTAAGCGCACGGACGGCTTCGACCACGCTGCCCACGTTCCGCAAATCGCTCCAGGCCTCAGTAATGTCCGTTTCGATCTGGATCCCGTATTTCGTCTCAAGATCAAACAGGATGCCCGCCATTTCCAGCGGATGGATGCCCAAATCAGTCAGCTTCGTCTCAAGAGTAATCGGATTCCCATCCGGTTCAGCGTGCTTGCAGATCTCCGCCAGGATTTCGGCCGTAAGCTGGTTAGTCATGCCTTTCACCTCCCGTCTGGCGGCCGACCATGAATCTCGGTGACGCGAAAGATTCACCGATCAGCATTGTTGTGATGCAAAATTTCGCGCTATTGGGGAAATTGATATTTTGGATAAGAATCATTCAAGCAATGGATGGTGTGCCTAATAGCCCAGAGGCGGACTCCGAACTATTTGTTTGCGACCGGCGTCGGGTTGGAATAGCCGCCCAGCATCACCGGAATACTCATTTTGAAGGGCGTCGTTCACAAATCGCATTTTTCCTGTACATAGTGATGTGCTAGAATTTCAGGACGCCGGAAATAGTATCGCTAGTCGATCCGGGTACACGCAGTCATATTGCGCTTTCGCTTGAGCCGCCTTTGCACCCGGCTCAACGTACCCTTATCGGTTCGCGGTCGACCCGAATGCACAGCGACCAACCAGCTCGATCTCGATTCCGGCCATCCCGCGCCGGCAGGCGTGCCGACGGCAGTTCCCCGATCTGCTCGTCGCTGGCCTCACAGGCAGCAACGGCAGCAGGACTGGCTTTTCGGCGGGAGGGCTCTTACGCCAGCGAAACGGCTGGCTCGTATTGATCTGCGGCCCGCGCCGGGCAGGGAACCGGAGTGTCCAGTTGCGCCTCCTGGCGGAGATGACAGGCGGCCACTCGCCGCAAAGCACACCGCCGAAACGCTGAGCAGATCCAAAGTTGTGCAAATCATACCGTAGCCTTCGGCTATGGCACCAGGCGAGATGCCTCCTCCAACAAAATCTTCCGCATCCAGATGCTTGCCGGATCGCCATTCTGAAGCGCAGGCCACTGCATCGCCAGAGTGAACACCGGCAACGAGAGCGGAAGTTCGACGACGCGCAGCGGTAGTGTTTTTGCGAAATGCTCAACCAGCCTCAAGGGCATGGTCCCAATGCGACTGGTGCCCGGTAGCATCAGAGGGATCATGCTGAACCCCTGCACGACCACCTCGGCCCGCCTCTTGAGGCCATGCTCGATCAAAAACCACTCGTCAATGGATGGCTTGAGCGAACGTCCAAATCTGGCCATTACGTGACCCATTGACATATATTTTTCGAACGTGAGCTTTCTCGACAGTTCCTTGTTTGTCCGACAGCCCACACAGGCGAGTGTATCGTCGAAAAGCTTCGCTTTTGGATGCCCGCTTAACAGGAACATTTCAGGGAGTATCAGAAAATCGGCGTCACCGCGCCGGAAAATTTCTTCCATATCGTCAGCGAGAGGCAGGAGTTCGAAGCTGACGAAAGGGGCTTCTCGCGCAACACGGTCAATGACCCCCTGAAAGAAAACGATCGTCATGTAATCGGAAAGGATGACCCTAAAACAGCGATCGGATTTCCGCGGATTAAATTCCTCCCAGGAAATAACCGAGAGCTGTATATGCAGCAGCGCCTCGCGGACCGGCGAGGCGAGCGCCTCGGCTCGCGGTGTCGGGATGAGTTCACGGCCTTTCATTGTAAAAAGCTCATCACCAAAATAGCCGCGCAGCCGGGCGACAGCCGCGCTCATGGCTGGTTGGCTAAGGTGGATACTGCGAGCCGCCGCTGTGAGGTTACGCTCAATCATCAAAGCGTCGAGCGCGACGAGGAGATTCAGATCAAGGCCTTTAAACCGCATTTCAATTCCAATCTAGCGCATGGATGGATGTCATCCAAGCAATAGATTTCACCAATGTCACGAGACGCCACATTTGAAAAGTGTCTTTAAATGCAAATCGGGGAGGCAAAACGAAGCAGCCGACCGCCCGGGAGCTCATTAGCTCTGGCCCGAGATGTGCTGCAAGGGTCCTGCGCCCCAGCGGCCGCGTCAGGATCGGGACGGCACGTCTTTGAGCAAAGGGTTTTGAATCCAGGTTAACGAGCGAGTTCTCCGATATTGAGGCGAGATAGTCGGGTTCCATCCGGCGACTTTTCGTCGGCGCTTGATGGATCGCTTGTCGGAGAGGGCTCTGACCAGATTGAGGGCGAAGTGGCGACCCACGGCCCTGTTGTGTGCGCCATGGCCTTTCGGAGCCGCGATTGATCGTCGTTGAAGACGACGTCGAGGGTCCAGTGTAGGGCGTTCTCGATCATCCAGTGACCACGCACCGCCGAGGCGGCCTGCTCGGCGCCGAGCCGTGCTGAAGACATGAAGTATCTGGTCGTGGCGGCAGCGATCCTTAAGTTCGGTGCGGTTTTTCACGCGGATGATGGTTTTGGCCTCGGGCAAGCGCAGTTCGTCGGGAAAGCGGCGCGAGCCCGCCAGCCAGTCGGCCTCGCAAGAGACGGTGACGCGCCGTTCCTCGATGTCGGTGACGCGGTCGAGTTCAGCGGCAGGTGCATCGGCAAAGCAGGCTTCGACCTCAGCGCACAAGGTGGGCTGGTTAGCATTGATGGCGAGCAGATAGTCGGCGCCGACATTGCGGATTGCCGTGGCGATCGTTGCGTTGGTAGCGACGGCATCGATGGAGACGATCGCTCCCTTGAGGCCGTCATTTGCGCCCAGACGCTCCAGATGTACCGCAAGTGCGGTGGTCTCGCCGCTCTTGTCGGGCACCGCCCCCTGGCCGGGCACAAGGCGAGACGTCGCGGCGAAGGCGGAGACTAGATGCAGCGGCACCTTGTCGCACTGCGGTCATGGCTGCGGCGCGAGGTGGCCACGAAGTCGGGCTTGTCCGGCGATGTCTAGCGCACCCAAGCGGTGAACGCATCGGCAAACAGCGCAGGATTGATGCGGTTCATGAGGATGGTCGGCCATCCGCCGCAAATGCCCTCGTAGATAGCAGCGGTCAAAGCGCGGAGTTAGCCAGCAGTGCGTTTCAATCAAAATGAGGAAGCGAGCGGATTTGAAATCCGCGCTCAAGTAAAGCTGGGATTAGACGGGATACCGCCGTGACGGTCTGATCGCGCAGACCTGCACCAGATACGGCTAGCAACTCGTCGGGAGGAAACCCGTCGTGCAAGCGGACGATTGCGCCGGGCTTGGCCGATTCCAGGACCGCATCGACGATCGTGTCAACCCCGGGGCGAGACCAGTCGCGCGGATCAACCGACCATTTGATAGCTGCCAGTTCAGCGATGGCGGACGCGGCAAAGACCTCTTCGGTCCAGATCCCGTATGGCGCGCGCAAGTGCCGAACTGACGCTTGAGGGCAAGCCATCATAATAGCCGCATTTGCGTCAAATATTTCACGCTGCACCTCGTCGAACCCGCATCTTGACAGGTCCGGATGAGTCATCGTGTGGTTGCCTACCTCGTGCCCTTCCGCGACCATTCTTTGAATTAGCTCCGGCTGGCCCAAGGCATAGGCGCCAATGACGAAGAACGTCGCCGGGACCCGATGTTCCGCGAGCAGATTCAAGATCTGCGGTGTACAAAGCGGGTGAGGACCGTCGTCAAAAGTCAAATATATACTGCGGTGGCCGATGCAGTCGTCGCACTCACTGCGCACGTCCCATAACCAGTCGGAATGTATCATTGGCTCTGGTCCGTTCCGGTCGATTGTCGCTCCGGCCGGCCAATCGGACGTTGAACATTCAACCGGTGTAACAGCGACAGCTGCGTTTTCCGTGGGCTTTGGGGCAAATCGGGTAGCGCATTGTGAAGGGTTGACCCGACGTCGAATTGAGCGCCAGCTTGTTCCAAGCATGCCTGCATGGGGGTGCGATTATACTTCGGTCACAAGTGGATCGAAGGCGCCAAACTTAGTGAAATGGCAAAGCAATCTGGTACATGTCAGTTGTTGATGTGATTGGGCAAGAACTCTTTAAGAGCCCTTTTTACCGGCCCCGGTTTGTACCTCGCTCAATTTGCATTGATGTCAGATCATGAATGCAGGATTCAAAGAAATCAGTCAAATTGATTGGTTGGATAAATCCCATCCGCGCTGTGGATTGATACCTCGCCCTGAGGTCCAGTAAACCTCGCCTCGCACGGCGGTCGGCAGTTCTCCGAGACGTATTCCGGCGCTAGCCTAAACATCGGCGGCTCACTATTCTTGCGCGCTCCTGGGCTTGCGCGATAGCGGGTCGACCCGTGCCTTTCACGGCAGAGACGCGGATCGGTTGAGAAGTCTTAGTCTAGCTTCCACGCATAACCGCTCAGTGCTCGACCACCCCGGCAAAACCCAGGTCACGGAGAGCAGGAACTCGTGTTCCGCCTCCTCATGGGACCACAACGGGCGCTCCTGCGGCCCCGCACTGGAAGCCTCCTGTCGCATTTTCGGCGGGCGAGGCATGGATTCGCGAGCACAACGCACAGTGCCATCGGCATCGTGGCCATGCCCTCGGTGGCGGGGCTGAGCGTGTCGATTTCCACCCCCGGTTCAACGCGGTCTCGATCAAATCTGCTCTTCGCGCGCAGTCCTATTGGCTGCAGGGGAACCTGACCGCGACGGCGCACAGCACCAACTTCGGCCAGCCGATCATGAGCGGTCAGGACCCTTGGAACGCATAGACGCTGACTTCCACCGAATGAATATCAGTCATCCAAACAATCGATTTTACCAATCGATGGCGGTGCTGCATTAGGAACCCGAAATAAAGTTTGGCTCAGGAAGGACGGCAAGTTTGAGAGAGCCCATCAGCGCTGGAACCCCGTCGTACGAGGTTCTGCCAGTTCAATTGGCTAGTATCGCGATCTCCGACGGCAGCGTCTGAACTCGCACCAGATCACGCGGCGTCGAACGCGTGATGCGTGCCCTCGGGAAGTATCAAAAAAGGAGTCTTTGTATGCGCTCTCAGGTGCGGTGGAAGCTGTGCTGGGAAAACGAGTTGCAACTTTCCGACCATATCGAACTCGCCGAATTCTTTCGAAGGACCTACGGACCGACCGGCGCCTTCAATGCCAAGCCGTTCGAAGGCAGCCGAAGTTGGGCCGGAGCTAGACCTGAGTTCCGTGCGATCGCGTATGACTCGAGCGGTATTGCGGCACACATGGGCATACTGCGTCGATTCATCAAAATCGATGGGGCTGATCTGCTAGTGGCTGAACTCGGATTGTACGGGATTCGTCGGGATCTCGAGGGGCTCGGAATCAGCAGTTCATTCCGCGTCGTGCTTCCCGTGTTGCAGGAACTCGCGGTTCCATTCGGCTTCGGCACGGTTCGGCCAGCGTTGCATAAACACGTTGCAAGATTGGGGCGAGGCGGTCTGCTGGTCGTCAAGTCGGGCGTTCGCGTGCGCTCCACCCTTAGAGACGCGCTTCTCGACAAACCGCCCACGCGCATAGACGACGCACTCGTCGTTGTCTTGCCAGTTGGGCGTCCGATAACCGATTGGCCCGCCGGCGAGATGATTGATCGGAACGGAGCAGAGCTTTGAGCCACCTCGACTGCTTGTCCGAAGTGTACAGCGAGTGCGCTAACGGTGCCGGCCAACCTAGCGTTTATTTGACGTTTGACGACGGCCCTCATCCGTTTTGCACACCGAAGGTGCTCGACGTGCTGGCGCAACACCGTGTTTCAGCGACTTTCTTCGTCATTGGCGCGTACGCGGCAGACCAGCCAGCACTAATCCAACGAATGATCACGGAAGGGCACGAGGTTGCTAACCATACGATGACCCACCCTGATCTGTCCGAATGCGAACCCGGCGTAGTGCAGCGTGAGATCTTCGAGGCGAACAGAGCCATCAATGCGGCCTGCCCTGGAGCCTCGGTGCGGTACATGCGCGCTCCTTATGGCATCTGGACCGAACAAGTGATCGCCTCTGCGGCCAGTATTGGGCTGTCGGCTGTCCACTGGTCGGCAGATCCGCAAGACTGGTCTAGTCCCGGTGTCAATGCAATCGTCGATGCAGTGCTGGCCTCCGTCCGGCCGGGCGCAATCGTGCTCTTGCACGACGGGTGCCCTCCTAGCGAGATGAAGCCGGGCAGTGACGCCGGCTTGCGAAGCCAAACCATCCTGGCCCTCTCGCGCATAATTCCAGCATTGCACGACCGCGGCTTTGTAATGCGCTCGCTTCCCCAACAACACTAAACGAACCAAAGATCTCATGGACCTTCTTGGCACAGTCAGCACTGTCACCATCTCGTGTTATGCGCTGCTCTCGACCACATATAAGAGCATGCAAGCCGCTTATGCCGGCACGGCAAGCGTTTCATTGGTCTCGGACAACCTAGCCAGTCCCGATCTTTGGCCGAGCGTGGACGTCATCATTCCTTGCTACAACGAGGACCCCCGCACACTCTTCGAGTGCCTCACGTCGATTGCAAACCAGGACTACGCCGGAAGGCTGCAAGTCTATGTAGTTGATGACGGTTCTGGAAACCGGGACGCCGTTGCGCCCGTTCACCAGAGCTTCGCGGGCCACCCGAACTTCAACTTCATTCTGCTCCCCAAAAATGCCGGAAAGCGCAAGGCACAGATCGCCGCGATACGCCGATCATCTGGAGATTTGGTGCTCAATGTCGACTCGGACACGATGCTAGCGTCCGATGTCGTCACAAAGCTTGCGCTGAAGATGCAAGATCCCGGGATCGGCGCAGCCATGGGTCAGTTGACAGCCAGCAACCGGAGCGACACTTGGCTGACTCGGTTGATCGATATGGAATACTGGCTGGCTTGCAACGAGGAACGCGCAGCGCAGGCTCGCTTCGGCGCCGTAATGTGCTGCTGCGGCCCGTGTGCCATGTACCGTCGATCCGCACTCCTTTTGCTGCTGGATCAGTATGAGACCCAAACATTTCGGGGAAAGCCAAGCGACTTCGGTGAAGATCGCCATCTTACGATCCTAATGCTGAAAGCAGGCCTTCGAACTGAGTACATCCCGGACGCCATCGCGGCAACAGTCGTTCCAGATAGCCTAGGGCCTTATCTGCGCCAACAACTCCGGTGGGCACGCAGCACTTTCCGGGACACCTGGCTTGCACTGAATCTGCTACCGGGCCTCAACCGCTTTCTAACATTGGACGTGGTGGGACAGAATCTCGGGCCGCTACTACTCGCCGTATCGGTGCTAACAGGCCTCGTGCAGTTCGCACTGATGGGCACCGTGCCATGGTGGACAATCCTGATGATTGTATTCATGACCATCGTTCGCTGCAGCGTGGTGGCCCTTCGTGCTCGCCAACTTCGATTTATAGGCTTCGCTGTCCACACATTCATCAACGTCTTTCTCTTGCTCCCCCTGAAAGCCTATGCGTTGTGTACGTTGAGCAACAGCGATTGGCTGTCGCGCAGCTTCGCTGCCACCGTGGCAGTCAATGATGGGAAACAGGCTCCCGTCCAGAACCTGACCACTGAATCAAGCACTACAAAATTGTCGGAAGATGCGGTGCCGAATCGTATGCGCCATCTTGCGCGGGACTGTTCGGTGCTGGTGACTTCCGATGAGTGATGGTTGCGTAATCGAGGTAGACGAATTTTGAAGTTGGACAATAATCATCGATTGTTGGATCGGGAATTGGCCGCCGACGATCCGTGGCTGCTCGATGCCAATTCGTTCGAGCGGGAGCGACACACGCAAATGCTGCGGCTGTCGCTTTTGCATGGATCCATCACAAATGCACTTGAAGTCGGGTGTGCGGCGGGCGCGTTCACGGAAAGGCTAGCGCCCCATTGCCAACGGCTTACAGTAATCGATGTCGTGCCGCGCGCGATTGATCGAACGCGCAGACGGATGAAGGACCTACCGCACATCACCTGGGTAGTCTCCGATGTTCAACAGTTCTCGACTGAGGAGCCGTTCGATCTGATCGTCGTGGCGGAGGTTCTTTATTACCTCAACGGCATAGCCGAGATGCGCGCTGCCATCCGCAACCTTGCGCGGATGCTTGCGCCAGGGGGGCACCTGGTATTCGGATCGGCGCGTGATGCCACTTGCCGGCGCTGGGGTCACGCCGCTGGCGCCGAGACTGTCATGGCAATGCTGAACGAGACGTTGATCGCTGTCGATCATCTGCAGTGCCAGGGTGACACCCCTAGCCAAGACTGCTTGCTCGCCCGTTTTCGGAGTCCGGTTCGGCCTCCGGATCTATCGAATTGCCTGCGTTAGACGAGGAAAGTATTATGCGCATTTGTGGTATCAAGCTGACGCATGACGGGGCGGTCGCGCTTGTCGAGGACGGACAACTCGTCTTTTGCCTTGAACAGGAGAAGCGGGACAATAACCGACGATATCAAGCCATCGACCATCTGGAGTCAGTTGTCTCCGCCTTGGCGGAGCACGGTCTGGATCCGCGGGACGTAGATCAGTTCGTTATCGATGGCTGGGACGGCGATTTGGAGTCGCAGTTCCAGGTCCTTAGCGGGGCGGGTCCGATCACTCTCAAAGGGGCGCCCTACGTCGAACGCCATGCCGAGGGCCTCCTCACTTCGCTCGACGGCTCCGGCCTGATGCTCGGTGGCCGGCTTTTCTCTTATAGAAGCTACCCGCATGTTACCGGCCATGTGACCTCGGCGTACTGCACCAGCCCTTTCGCCAAAACCGAACAGCCCGCATTCTGCTTGGTCTGGGACGGGTGCATCTTTCCACGCCTCTATTATGTAGAACGCCGCGGCGCCCGGTTCCTAGAATGCCTATTCCCAGTGATAGGCCATGTTTACGCAGCTGCGGGCCATCACTTCGGGCCTTATAAGCGGGCGGGTCGCGGCGACTGGGATCTAGGTGTTGCCGGCAAGCTGATGGCCTACATCGCACTCGGGTCGGTCGATGAAGACATCGTGGCAGTGTTTCAGGAACTCTACCAGGAGCGCTTTGCGGGCGACACAGAGCTAGCCAGCCATTACCGTGCGGATATCAACAGCGCGGAGCCCTTGCTTGCGCGCGTACATGACTTCTTCGAAGCCAGTGCGCTCCGATTGAGGGATCAGGCACCCGAAGATGTGCTTGCATCCTTTCATCTTTTTCTCGAGCGTCTCCTTGTCAGCGAAATGGCGACCGCTGTGGAGCGGCACGCACATCTTTCCGGGGCGAGAAATTTGTGCATCGCCGGCGGCTGCGGTCTCAATATTAAATGGAACAGTGCCTTACGCGAGGCTGGTCTCTTCGATGCTGTCTGGGTGCCGCCATTTCCGAATGACAGCGGCTCGGCAATCGGTGCCGCTTGCAGCGCAATGGTTGTGCAAGATGGCTTCGTTCCTCTGGATTGGTCGGTTTACAGCGGCCCGGCCCTGCTAGATGGCCAACTGCCTTCGGGATGGAACTCCGAACCGTGCAGCATGCGAGAACTCGCTTCCATTCTCGCCAGCAATAAGCCCGTCATTTTCCTTACAGGGCGCGCCGAGCTCGGACCACGGGCACTGGGTGGCAGAAGCATTCTCGCGGCCGCGACTTCGCCCGAAATGAAGGATTATCTCAACGACGTCAAACTTCGCGAACACTTCCGCCCCGTGGCGCCGATCTGCCTTGAGGACCGCGCGCCGGAAATATTCAGCCCCGGAACGCCGGATCCTTACATGTTGTTCGACCATCAGACACGGACGGAATGGCGGGACAAAGTCCCCGCTGTCGTGCATCTCGACGGTTCTGCGCGACTGCAGACCATTTCCAGAACCTCTGAGCACAAGGTGGCCGAGCTACTCATCGAATATGAAAAACTCACGGGCATTCCGCTGCTTTGCAATACGAGTGCCAACCACCATGGACGTGGGTTCTTCCCGGGTGCCGCCGCAGCCTGCCGCTGGGGACAAATTGAACACATATGGTCCGATGGTGTGCTGTTGACCAAAATTCCCGAAACTGAACTATCGCCGGGCGACCGCGCCCTTACGCTGGTTTGAGTGCGCGACCATGGTGGCAATCGACTTTGTCGGCGTGACGAAATCATATGGCAAAAGGGTCGTTGTCGACGGCATGTCATTCACCGTTGCACCGGGAGAGTGCTTAGGGCTGCTGGGGCCGAACGGCGCGGGCAAAAGCACGATTGCACGGCTGCTCCTCGGTATGGCAACGCCCAACGCAGGCAAGATCACGGTGTTCGGCGTGCCAGTGCCGGCACGTGCCCGTTTGGCACGTGGACGCATCGGCGTGGTCCCGCAGTTCGACAACCTTGATCATAGGTTCACGGTACGTGAAAACTTGCTGGTGTTCGGGCGATACTTTGGCATGAGCAAACGCGAGGTCGAAGCGGTCAGCCCATCGCTGCTCGAGTTCGCCCGCCTCGAGAACAAGGCGGATGCGCGCGTCGCCGAACTGTCCGGCGGCATGAAGCGACGCCTGACGCTGGCCCGTGCGCTGATTAATGACCCGCAACTCTTGGTCATGGACGAGCCGACCACTGGCCTCGATCCACAGGCGCGCCACCTGATCTGGGAACGCCTGCGTTCCTTGTTGGCGCGGGGCAAGACGATACTTTTGACCACTCACTTCATGGAGGAGGCCGAGCGGTTGTGCGACCGGCTGTGTGTGCTCGAGCAGGGGCGCAAGATCGCCGAAGGGCGACCACACGCGCTGATCGACGAGCAGATCGGCTGCCAGGTGGTCGAAGTCTATGGCGGCAATCCACAAGAACTGAGATCGCTGGTCAAGCCGTACGCGCAACGCATCGAGCTGAGCGGCGAAACCCTCTTTTGCTATGCGCCCGATCCCGAGCAGGTGCTCACGCAGCTGCGTGGGGTTGCTGGTCTGCGCCTTTTGCAGCGTCCGCCGAATCTCGAGGATGTCTTCTTGCGGCTGACCGGGCGCGAGATGAAGGACTGAACAATGATCGAAGGTTATATGGCCGTTATGCCCGCCAATGCTTGGAATTGGGTTGCAGTGTGGCGCCGCAATTATTTGGCTTGGAAGAAAATTGCCCTTGCGGCGGTTCTCGGGAACCTCGCTGAGCCGATGATCTCGTTGTTCGCTCTCGGCTTTGGCCTCGGGATAATGATAGGTCGTGTTGAAGGCACTTCGTACGTAGCTTTTCTGGCGGCTGGCATGGCTGCGGTAAGCGCGATGACCTCGGCGACCTACGAAACGATCTACTCGACTTTTGCTCGCATGGGAGGCGAGCGCACCTGGGAAGCGATGCTGTGCACTCAGCTTACGCTCGGCGATATCGTACTTGGTGAACTAGCCTGGGCCGGCACCAAGTCTCTTCTGGCCGGTACGGCGATTACGCTAGTTGCTGCCACGCTCGGCTATGCCGCGTGGCCATCCCTTCTCTACGCGCTGCCAATCATCGCCCTAACTGGGCTTGCTTTCGCAAGTCTAGCCATGATCGTCACGGCGCTTGCGCCCAACTACGACTGTCTCGTATTTTATCAAACGCTTGTTCTCACGCCTATGCTGTTCCTGTCCGGGGCCGTCTTTCCGGTCAGCCAAATGCCAGGCGCTTTTCAGCAGGTATCGTCCCTCTTGCCTCTGGCTCACTCGGTCGACCTGATCCGCTCAGTCATGCTTGGCCGCCCGGCTGAAAGCCTCGGCCTGCATATTGCGACACTTTGCGTCTACGCAGTCTTGCCGTTCTTCTTGTCGGCGGCGCTATTGCGTCGGCGCCTGATGCGCTGACGCTGCTACGTCGGTGCCGAGGCTTGGCACTCGCCCTGTCGGCGCAGACCGTGGTGCTATCCCTTCGATTGTACGGTTTGCTTGAGTGCGAGCTTAATCCGACCGGTTGCGAACATCCTTGAGCGGGGCAGTGTCGAAGATAGCAATCAGGCTTCTCGTCCGAAGCGCCACCCGAACTGCCGCGACTAATGCTGGTTAGGAACACACGCAATGACTGATAGCCACATACCGCCGCCTGCGCCCTTCGTGATCCTGGCGATGCCAAGAACTGGCACGCACTACCTGGAAGAACTGCTGAACGCGCATCCGAATGTGTTGAGCAACGGTGAGCTGCTCAATCCATATGCCACGACTTGGCCCGATAAGCATCGTCTGCTTCGCAGCGATCGAGAGCTGCTTGAGCTTGCCTACTCGTGCTGTCCCGCGCAGAGCGACAAAAAGGCGACTCATGTCGGCTGCAAGGTCAACGAACCTCAATTTCATGATCGTCCGGGTTTTTTTGCCGAGCTGACACGCTGGCCGGGCCTCAGAGTCATCCTCGTGGTTCGCGAAAATACCTTGGAATCGCTGCGGTCACTGGTACAGGCGAGACAAACGCGCCAATGGCTGAAGTTCAGGTCGGACAATGATGCTCCGCCGCCGCAAGTTAGATTATCGACCGCCGACTGTGAGGCATACTTCAAGGCTGCCGACGATTTCCACGCTCGGGTCGCGCGATCCTTCACGAAGAGCAATATGCTTGAGATCGAGTACGAGTGCCTCCTGCGCGAATCTGCTACATGCTTGGCAGCGATTTGGGAGTTCCTAGGCGTTCCGGCGCTTCGATTTTCCAGTACGGCGACACTTCAGCGCCAGGAAACGCGACCGCTAGAGCAAACGATCGAGAATTTTCATGAGTTGCGCCGCCACTTCTCGCACGGACCTTACGCGAGATTCTTTGACGTCGGCGAGAGGGGAAGGGCAGTGGCGATCGACTGACAGTCAAGGTTATCGAAAGATAAAGAAACTTAAGCGAACACCGAAGGCCACCCATGCAGGGGAACGGATGGAGCGTATGGCCCGACCGGCATCGGCGTCCACATCAGACATGTCGCCGACGTTTCCTGGCGCGCCTTCCCCGGCGTCCGCTCCTCGATGTGCGGCTCCGCGTAAGTCCGAAATCATTTTACCGGCTATTCACCGCCTCTGGCGCCTATGCTTTCAGGCAGACGCACTGACTCGGCCATCCAGTCGCGGTCTAACCAGCTGAGCTTGGGGACCCCCAGCCCAAGACTCCCTGCGATGCGGACGGCGAAATCAGGTATGAGTGGGTAGGCCGCGACACAGAGTCCGACAAGCGCGAAGGTCACTGCGCGGGCCGCGGTCCTGTCAAGCGCCTCGTTCTCCTTCGCTGCAGCTGGAACGTGCAGCACTGAACATGAATAGCGGTCGATTGCGTCGACGAACGCCTCGATTGCATGTGTCAGCTGACGTACGTCCGGGTAATCCGCTTCGAAACGCGCTCGCACTTCTGCGTTGAAGCGTCTGCACTCCGCCAAGAACGCAATGTCGGTGGCTGACCACTGGCCAGGACAAGGGAGCTCGTCAGTTGCGACCCGCTCGATGACCTGGTTAGCCTTCCCGGTCGATCTTAACAGCCGTCCGTCCCAGAAATTCCGTTTCCAGCTTTCATAAGAACTCAGGGAGAAGTCCTCAACAGAACCGTCCGGCCGCCGGCGACACAAGTAGAAGCGAAGCGGCTCGCCGGTTTCTTTTGCAGCGATATCGTTCACCCAGATTGCGTGATTTCGTGATGTTGAGAACTTCTTCCCATCGAGAGTTAGCATCTGATTTACGAAGATCCGTCGAGGGAGCATCTCATGCAGATCGAGCGCCGAAAGTACGCCGGGAATGACCAACAAGCGTCCGAAGGCGTTGTCCGCCCCGAAAAGAATGTTCAGCTCCGGCATCTCGTCCCGCGGAATTTGGTACCACAAGGCAGGGCGTCCGCTCTTTTCCCTTATCATTTCTAAGGCAAGCAAGTGCCGAGGCACGTGTTCGATGGTGATGTTGAACCGCTGACACTCAAATCCTGGGATTGGAATCCGGATTCCCTCTCGGTTTGGGTTAGAGATGCAGACTTCCGGAAGCCCCCGGCTCAGCCAGGATTCGATGTAGTGGTTGGCGTAAATGGGCAGGAAGGACCGCGAGGCGAAGGATTCGAGCGCGTCATGCATTGGAGCGAGGTTCAGGAAAAGGCGCTTCAGGGGGCGACGTTCCAGGGAATGCCCCTCGAGATCAACCGGATCCTGAAGTTCGGCATCGACGACCAGCGCGCCGCAATCCTCGCATTCATGGCCGGAAGCATAGCCGCCGCAATAGGGACATTTGCCGTGGACGAAGGCGTCGACCCTGAAGCGCCCGCTTTCGACGTCATATGGGACCAAATACTCCCTCTCAGCGATCAGGCCCTTGCTACAAAGTCGCTTGAAGACCTCGAGAACGACCGCCTTGCCGCGGCGGTCTGGCTCTGTCCCAAGGAAAATATCCGGGACTGCGTTGAGCCGATCCAGAGCCTCTTGGAAACAAGCCGTATTTTTCTCCGCGAGCTGGTAGTATTCCAGTCCTGCAGCGTCGGCCGCAATTGCAATGTGCTCAAGATGACCGTGCGTGCCCTGCAGCACGAAGACCTCTCGGTCGCGTGTCTCAGCAATTCGGCGCAACACATCCGCGTGGAGGAACGGTCCTGAGGCATGACCTATGTGCATTTGCCCATTCGGGGTAAGCATGGCGGGGACCAGCAACAACGGTCTGTCTTTTGCCGTCGCTTCCTTCGTGGAAATCGCCTCGTCGAACGCTGCGCGGCTGTGCCACCACACCGTCTGCATGACTGCACCGCTGTCCAAAGCCTCAATCCTGTGCCTGCGCAGCGGGTCGATCCTGATGCTCTCTCCACCAAGCAGCAGGAAGGTCTTTTCATCCAGGTGAATTCGAACGCCGCCAGAGATCACTGTCCAAAATTCGACTTCCCCGTGGTTGTGACGGCAAGTGGTCGCGCCTGAACTGAACTTCAACAGACGTACCGAAACGCTACCCCCTTCTGGGAAGGGATCATGCCTGACGATGCCGCCATCGATCGAGATAGGGACCGCACGTGCTTCATTTTTGAGATCTATTATTTGCGGATAGATCATTTCGTTTCCACTCTTGAATTTCGGGTTGGCCATGCCGCTGGCAAGGTCTCGGGGCGACCTTGAGCAGGTTGAAGCACCTGCCAGTCTTGCAGCGCCTTCGCCACGACCGCCGCCCGCTCGGCCAGACCGCCGAGCGTGTGCTCCGTTGGGCCCCGAAGGCCAAAAGAGTGGTTCATGAGGAAAACGCGAGGTCGCGGACCGGAGCGGCGCAATGCCGTCTGACCGAGATCCACTTCAAAGGACTCGTCGATAACGAGGGCGGCGTCTTCGATAAGCGGTTGCAGCGGTTGGAGGAAGGATAAATGGCGACGGTTTGAAAAGCCCGTCGCGCAAACCAGAAGGTCGATTTCAAGCGTTGTCAGGTCTTGCCTGCTTCCGATTCCGCGAAGGTGAAGACGAAAGCTATCCTCAACACGCTTCGCCGCCGTGATTTCCGTATATGGGAACAGTCTGAGCCTATCGCGTCCACACACTTGGTCTTCGAAGCGAAGATCGTAGATGCTTTTGAGGACGTCCTTGGTGACGGTGGAGAAGTTCGTGTTCCTCGTGTCGGTAAGAAACCTATTGCGATCTTCGCGTGGCAGCTTCGCGAACTTTAGCGAGTGTGGATAGGTGTAGAAGTCATTTACAAACGGGTTGTCGTCCGTCTGTTCAAAGAGGTGGCGCCGGCCAACGACGATAACTTCCGACACTTCCCGATGCTGAAGAAGGAATCTGACTATCTCGCCGGCGCTTTGCCCGGACCCGACGACTGCAACGCGAGCGTTCGCGTTGATCATTCCCTCGTTCGCATGGGACAGGAAGAAGTTTGAATGCACCACACGGCCGGGATCGACGGCCAGTTCTTGGGGAAGGTATGGCTCATGCCCAAGGCTCACGACCACGTCGTCAGCTTCGGTTTCCGAAACGTCCCCGCTCGACACATCCCGGACCGTGACGACAAGGGTTGGGGTTCCCGATGGCTTCTCGCGGAACCTGACTTCCACCGCCTCCTTGCCGAAACAAATCTTATTCGCAAAAAACCCGCTTACCCAGACCAGATAGTCGGAGAACAGTTTCCTTGAAGGATATAGTGCGTTCGTATGAATAAAGTGATAGAGAAGCTCCCTGTCGTGCAAGAACGAGAAAAAAGTGAATGGGCTTGCCGGATTCCTCAGGAACGCCAGATCCTTGAACAAGGAGACTTGGAGCCTTGAATCCTCGAAAGCAATGCCTGGGTGCCATTCTGCACTGTCGCGGCGCTCAAGGACTTCCAGCGAATCCAGAACTGAGGAACCCCATTCTTTCAGGCACGTCAGCAGTGCAAGGTTTGCTGGTCCGCTGCCCACGAGCAGTGTTTTCCGCTTTTGCATGACCGGCTCCAAAAATCGTGCTTGTTTCCAACAGCCCAGTTGCGCGCTCGGCTAAGACAGCCATCCGGCTTCCCCTCATTTTTCCTAGGGCCATCGAGGCGACTTCGGCGAGAGTGGCTTCACCGGGGTGTATGGCACCCCGCAACTGTTTGCGCGTGACGCATTCCACGGCTGCGGCCACTGGAACGGCGGTCGCGATAGCCATGCTTGAGAAGCCTCGTTCCTGAAGTGCAGAGCGAAGGATGCACGTCCAGCGGCCAGGTTTGCGATGGTGATCCTCAATGGCCACATCAAGGATGACCTGGTCGCCATGTTCCTTTGGGCTCCGGCGAGTTAAAAGCGCTTCCGTGACGTGCTTGACCCGCAGCCGGGCGCTCCCGATCTCAATCTCCTCGTCGGACAGCAGCCCGAGGCGATGCAACATCCGAACGCCATCCGCAAAGCCCGGCCATCGCACAGTCAATTGTCGGATGGTCGGGATGCTGAGATGAGTGCTTGCGGCAGTCGACGGAACCATTGCGTCATCGTATGCCTCAAGAAGTCCGACACCCTCCACGAACACCGAAGACACGCTTTCGAATCGATTTCGTGTTACGGCTCGGCCATTGACTCGAGCCAACGCGGGCCTCTGCTCTATGGGCAGCCGACGTCCAAAGGCGAGAGCATAGTTCAGTGGAGGTTCCGGAATTTTGGGAATCCCTCCGCAATGAGTTACGATGCTCTCTAAGCCGTCTAGTTCAGCTGCAGCCAGTGAGATTAACGATTCAACCAGTCCTGGTTCGAGACCCGCTCCCAAGACTACCGGCGGACCGTGAGGCGGCATCCGGGCGATGTCAGGATCCTCGGGGTCCGGCCTTCCGACGCAAATAATAGGGGTGTGTAGACCTGCCTCGTGCATTTGGTGCGCGAGTTTGCCGACCAGATTTCGGCAGTCATTCCAAGACGTAGCCATGATCAGCGATCGTGCTTGGATTGAGAGAGCGCAAGGACCTGACGACCCGTCGAAGCTGACGTTTTTGAGGTCGCCCAGAAGCCCTTGCGCCGCAGCAAGCACAGAATGGCTCCTGTCAATCAGGACAACCAACGTGTCCGGCTGGCCCGCAAGTTGCAGGGCCACCGCCCGGCCGACTGGCCCGGCTCCGATGACGACGTGGGACCTCCCGCACATCGTGCTTTAGCCTTTGTTGCCGGCCACGGTCGAGGCCGGCTTGCGCCGGGGCGTGCGATAGCCAAGAAGAGCAATAGCCGTTTGCAGCAGAGCCAAGCCGGCAATTAATAACGTTAGTGTATCGTACCCCAGGTGAACTGAGACGATGCCGGCAGCGAAAGGAAAGAAATACAAGCCAAGGAAATAGGAAAGACTGAAGATGATCTGCACCAAGGTTCGGGACTGCGGCGCAGTCACGCGGACAGCTTCTGCCTGCATCAGGGGATACGATAGCCCATAGGTTATGCCGGTCGCCAGTGATCCCACCGCATAAATAACAGGATGACCCGGAGAGTAGTGGAAACCGAGAAGCGAAATAACCATTCCGCCCAGGAGTAGCGGCAAGATCCGATCGGCCGCACCGCGGCTCACGCGCGGACCAATTGCAAACCTAGAGCCGACTACTGCTATCGCCCAAGAGCCAAAAAATATTTCATATCGAAGACCGGAATTGCTCGCAAATGGAGCTTGGAAGTTTATCAACGTGGTGTAAATGCTTGCCGACAGCAGTACGAGTACAAAAAACATTGCAGAATTGCTAAAGAGGAGAGTGAAAAGGTCGCGTGCAAGCGAGGCGTTGTTGGGAATATCGGCGTTGCGGATGTTCGCCGCACGCTGCGCTGCCCACGATGACAATGCGGAACCTGCCGTCGCCGCAAGCATTGCCAGAATGAACATGTCCAGCGTGCCCAAGCCGGTGAACCGGGTAAGGAGGCTGCTTAGCAGAGGTCCGCAGGTTACCCCTAAGGTTGAGAATGCAGAGTAGGCCATGAAGCTCGATGACCGGTCTGCATCGCTTGAGAGGGCGGCAATGCAGATCGAGCCCACGGTGAAATGCAGCGCCCATCCACCCGATTGCAGCATGTAGCTCAGGAAGTAGGGGAGTGTCGCGCGCACCCCCGAAAACTCGTTTACGAGGATAGTCGCGCAGCCTGCTGCATAGAGAAGCCCGCCGATAGGTGCAAGCCTTCGCACGCCAAACCACCGGGTGAGCGAAGGACTGATCAAGACTATTAAGATGGCGGTTGCCATGCCTGCTGCTGAGATCGAGCCAAAAAAGATCTCGTCTCGCCCAATCGACAATAGGTAAACTGGAAGCAGCGCAAAGATGCCCATCGCGAAGGAAATCAGGCATCTTTCAGCGATGAACATACGCCTATACCACAGAATACGAGTGCGGACTGAAGTAGTGGTGGCGTTCATTTCTCATT
The DNA here is from genome assembly GCF_033977145.1 of Mesorhizobium montanum. Taxonomy (NCBI): domain Bacteria; kingdom Pseudomonadati; phylum Pseudomonadota; class Alphaproteobacteria; order Hyphomicrobiales; family Phyllobacteriaceae; genus Mesorhizobium; species Mesorhizobium montanum. The sequence goes on from NZ_JAVIJF010000032.1 coordinate 39,988, forward strand.
CCATGAAGTTGTTAGAGGCTTCCGCGCGGATAGGTGTTGTATTTCGAGGCTAATCGGCTGTTCTGTGCGCACCTGTCTTACCGTGCTAAGAGCAACGCGTGCGCAACCGTGGAGTATCGCTTTGCTCCAACCCTCCATCGTTGCTAGCCGTGACGCTAACCACGACAGTCAGCTGTCGCCCGCCTGACAACGGAGATGCTCAAGATTCATGCCAGTTTGATCGATTGAGCCGAAGAAGGAATTTTGTGGTTTCTTTTCAGTCGATTAGCCTGATGAAAAGCTAGGGCTCGGCTAAAGAAGGCCCCTATCGTGAACTCGACAAACCCGACAGAAGATGTCGGGCGGCGCCGTTGAGACGGCTATGCCTGACTTCGGTGAGTCACAACTATCCTACAGGAGTTGAGAGGCGGCTAGGGCCTCAGGATGGCCGCCGCGAGGTGCGCTACGACACGAGGCCGATGCTGCGGCGCGGAACGTACCACGCCTTTATGCCGGTGGGCGCAACGGCGATCGAACTTCCGAGGCTAAAAGCGGTCGGACGATACGTACGCCTCGACTACCGATCCAGAAGCGGGCCTCCACCGAAAAGCCAACGGCGCCGAGACTAGGCGCTGCCGCATCTGGGATGTGTGGTGGAGATCCGTAGCGGTTGCTCGATGCCGACCCGGTTTTTAGCCGGGGCTCTCATCGCGGAGTGGCGGTGCCTTAAATAGAGCCTCGCCCTGTCTATCGGCAGGCGATCATGCCCGGAGCCGGAAGTCTGCGGCCCGAAAACTTTTATGGACGAAATGCGCTCGGTGCCGATGAAACATCGCTGGCGCATTAACGAAGCCGGCCTGCATTGCGGTTATCTCGGCCGCAATGATCCGGCTGCTTTCATCTTCATCGGATGGGCAACAAAGGCGGTCGCCTTTCGCGTTCTGCGGCCGCCTCCTCTGGCGGTCAACGTTCTTTACTGCCGCATTCTAAGGCCTCAGTTGAAGTCGAGGATGAAGCGCCGATTAGGTGAACGGATAGGCCGTGCGTTCTGGGGATAGAGCGAGGTAAATCGAGCAATATCCGCAGCGTCGACCTCTACCGGTTCTTTTGCCAACATCCATTCAACGTTCTCGGTGCAGGGCGGCGTCGTCAATGATCCCTCATAGGTCCAGTAGCTGAGCGAGGCCGGGAGAAGCCCGCTGGGATCGATATCGGCGGCCATTGACGCGCCTGGCCACGCAGGGAAGACTGCTGCCAGGCTTTCAAAGCTGGCATTTGTCGCGCCTGGTATCAGAAAGACTCCCAGGACACCAAAGCTGTCGCTCTTTGTGTCCTTGTGGACGAAATGCACTTCCATCGGGAAACTCTTGCCAGCTATGCGATGCTCGCTTGGCGCATGAAAATGGAATTGGATCAATTCGAAAGTGCGATCGCCGCGGGTCAGCGTGCTGCCTTCCGGCATATTGATTTGAATGGTATGGCCGTTATTCACCATCTTGCGGCGGCCCTTGTGCCAATCTACTGCGATAGGCGGCATGTCGGCCTTGACGGCGTCGGTAATATCAACGGGTGATTGCTGCGTACCCGCCGAACAGACGAAATTCTTCCTGTCCAGATCGGCCCAGTGTTCGGGCCCCACCTGACCAGTGTATCCCCAATGGGTCCCATCCGCACGCGCGGCCGCGGCACAGATGAGGCAAGCGCCCTGTGCAACGAACCCTTTGATCAGGTGACGACGGTGCATCTTGCTTTCCCTTCCTTACGCGAATTGATGCTCTTCCAATTGCAAAAAGGGGCCGTTGCGAGGACAGACGCATTCGATCCAGCGAGTTGATCGGGTCCCGACATTGGCCCTAGCTTAGCTAACCAAGCTTCACCCTCCAGCTTTCGAACCATGGGACGAATCTGGCTGCTTCAAACCATCTCATCAGCTCTAACGAGCAGCCGCAATCAGCCTCTCGGCAAGTCTTGTCCGGCGAGCGATTATCTCTGATCCTTCATAGGAAAGGTGGCCGCTGTCCCGGTAAAGGAATTTGCCATCGATCTCCGTCTTGCATGCTGTGCCGTCGCACAGAAAGTCGTGATAAGAAATGACCTCTACGCCAGCCTTCAAGGCCACCTGATTCAAGAGCTCGAGAGTGTCGGAATGGCTTCGACGGTATTGCGCGACGTATATTTTACAGTCACTGTAAAGCCCGACAATAACAATTCCACGTGCCTTCCTCTCAAGACATTCACCGATGTCGATGTTCCCAACTGGTGGAGGAGCAAGAACGACCACTCGCTTGCCCAAGGCGCGGACGGCTTCGACGAGAGCCTTGATGCCATCAACGGCCTCATCAATAGAAAGATTGACCTCGGTGAAAGTATCTTTGGTCCTCTTAAGCAGCATGAATTCACCCGGCGCCGCGACGCCAAACGGGCTTGAAATGACAACGGTCTTTATTTCGGGTCGAGCTTTCAAGATACGCAAAACGCTGTCATTGAAGCGAATACAGCTCTCGCCGAAGGCGCGGGAATAGGGAGACGCTGTCGGCGACTTCGAGAAACCAGCTATTCCGACAGCAGGGAGGCACGCGCTCATCGTGAGCTGAGCCAGTCCCGTTTCTCCGATTGTCTTGGCCAAGCCGGGAACCACCGCCATGGCAAATGAATCACCCCAGACCAGCAACTCGGGCTTGTTTGTCGTTTGGCAGTTCCGAGGGATTTCCTGAGGGGGCGATCCGGGCCTGAAATCACACGCTGGTCCCAAACCCTCGTTGATCCGTCGGATATAGGCAAAGTCAATGTTGCTCTGGGTCGCCGCAATGGCGAGCGAGGGCGACAAGCCGAGCAGAACCGATACAGCAAGGAGACCCGAAGCCAGCCGTACACGGGACGTCGCATATCCCCGCCGGAACGGCTCTTCCACGAAACGGTGAAGAACCCAGCTCGCGACAAATGAGAAAGCAACTGCCGCGTAGATCGCAAGGGCAGGTGTATCTGCAAGCCAAGCGGCCCGCACAAAGACGAGCACCGGCCAATGGATCAGATAGAGCGAGTACGAGACGTCTCCTATCCTCGCCATGCCTCGAACCGCCACATTATCTCTACTGGGCGCAAGCAGGAAGACCAGCGTTGCGAGACAAACCACAGCCGCATCGACCGGATGAGGGGACCCAGTGGGGACAACGGCAACAAAGAGAAGCAGTGTGAGCGCCGGGAGGCGCAGCTTCGGAAGCCTGGCAGCCACGCTGGGGCTGATGGGAAGCAAGGCCCCGAATGACCCCAGGGCCATTTCCCAAAATCGGGTCGGCAAAAGAAAAAATGCGGCGGATGGATCGCGGGAGGTTAAATAAAGACATAGCGAGAAGCTGGCAACGAGGAGCACGCCTACTCCTGTCAGCCACCATCTCCTCGGAGCCAACGCCAAGAAGGCAGGGAGCAGCAAATAAAACTGCTCCTCGATAGCGAGCGACCAGAAATGCAGGAGGGGCTTCGTTTCGGCGGCGCCACCGAAGTAGTCGGACTGAAACCAGAGAACGATATTGCTGGTGAATGTGAGGGCCCCGAGAACCTGGTTTTGGAACCCTTTCAGCTCCACCTCCGACAGGAAGAAAGGCGCAGCGATCGTCGTGAGCGCAATGACGACATAGGCAGCCGGCAACAGGCGTTTAGCACGCCGGTAGTAGAACTCCCAAAAGCTGAACCGTGATTGTTCAACATGCGTCCTGACGAGGCCTGTGATCAGGAACCCCGAAATGACGAAAAAAATGTCAACGCCAAGATAACCTGCGGCGCCCGGCCCAAGACGGGCGTGATAAAGAACAACCAGAAAAACGGCCAAGCCTCGCAAGGCCTGAATATCGGTTCGCAAATATCGCGGCATAGACTACCTGATATAGAGGTGATTTTACTAAAGTGAGAGTGCCACAACAGTGACGAAGACGACCGTGGTGTTATCCTACCGCTTGAGTTCCTCGCGTCACCGAGTTCCCAAGTCTGGACCTCACTTCCATGCTTACGAGCGCCATTTGCATACGTGTGCTCGACGTGCTTTGAAACCAGTCAGATCGAGATTTGCATCATTTCAAAAAATTCGAAAAATCATTTGTTTCGATGGCACTCATCCATACCATGGATAGTAGGGCGGCTGCATAACGATTGAACGGCGACTTTTTCTCTCACCCATTGCAGAAGCGATTGCCTGGGCAGTTCGTCGAGACCGGAACGAGAAGAATACGGAAGCAGAGTCGATGAACGTTTTCCGGTGATGAGATAAATGGAATTCTGTCGTTATTCTCTGTCGTAGCGAACCGCTCAAAGAGAGCGAATCTCGCCTCAAATGTTTTCCGGCAGATAAATCTCAAACGGCAAAAACGTCTGCCATGGCGCCTCCGCGGTGCCTGTCTCGATTGCCCTGGCCATCAGCGTCATCAACTCTTGGCAAAGCGGGCGCAGGGGCGTGGCAACCGCCATCGTAATGAGGTCGTCCGCGAGTGCTGCCCGCGACTCTGGCGTGATCTCGTTGACGATCGCGAGGAGATTCCGACCATCGCCCTCTTCCCGGAGCGCAGCGATGGCGCCCTCCGTGCCTCCGCCGGCGACATACAAGCCGACAAGTTCGGATTCGCGTTGTATGACATCGAGCGTGGCCTCGTAGGTGGTTTGCCGCGTATCGAGATTCACGCGCGTGTCCAGCACCTCGAACATCGGCGCTTTCTCACGAAAGTATGAGCGAAAGCCGGTTTCTCGCAATTCGGGACCCTGAAAACGGTGGCTGACGACCAAGACCGCCACCTTGCCCGGCCTTTTTGCAACCTTGGAAAACATCCAGGCGGCCGTCCGTCCAACCTTGCGGTTGTTGAGGCCCAGATAGCCCTCGCGCACGCCGGCGGCAAAATCGGAAAGCAGCGAAAAAACCGGGGTTCCGTTCGATTTGAGTTCTTCGACAGCTGCCGTGACGGTTGGATGATCCGGTGCCATCATCGCTATCGCGTGGCAGCGTGCACCCATGTCCTCGAGCAGCTCGACCAGGTCGCCAGGCCTATGCGACGGCGCGAATTCAACGACTGGAATGCCCCGGAAGGACTGTGCCGCGCTGACAGCAGCTTTGATCTCTCGCGCGAAATCCTGATAGAAATGCTCGGCCGGCATTCCGAGAATAAAGCCTAATCGGTACTCCGGCAAAATCCGCTGCGCGCGCTGCTGCATCAGACCAGCTGCGTTGTAGCCGATGACGCGGGCCGCCTCGCAGACCCGTCGTGCGGTCTGTTCCCTCACCAGTCGACGGCCGTTCAAAACCCGATCGACGGTCGCTACGCTAACCCCGGCTTCGCGGGCGAGATCTGCAATTGTGGGGCGCTTAGTCATGATTCGAGTCTAACAGGAAGTCATGGGGAACATACAGGACGGGGTCACGGAATTTGACAGAATATGTCAGCCTGCGGTTGATGCCGCGATGTCGCAGTAGATCCCTTCTTCGCCGGATTCGGCGATTACGGTGCGTGCTCGTTGGCAGTTCGACGCAACTGCATCGACACGCATCGACCGAAAGAACACATATGCAGCACGAGGTCTTTCAGGTCTCGGAGCCAAAAAGGACTGATCCCAAACGGCCCGATCATCAGGCGCCCCCTCTCACGAGACGATCCGCACACCGCCAGAGCGCGCCCCTGACGTATCCGCACCGGAGAAGTGTATTGTTGGGCGCAAGCAGCTTTCATTTTCCCGGTGCCCACAAGCCCATAGCAGCCATTCGGCGACGGGCGAGTTCAAGAAGATTTCGAACAATCGCGGCTGCTTCGATACGCGCCCGGAATTATTCCATAGCGTTTCAGCTTGTCGTAGAAGGTTTTGCGGGGCACCTGCAGAAACTCGGTCGTCCTCCTCACGTCGCCATCGCATTCCCGCAATGCGTTGCGGATAACGGTCGCCTCATAAAGACTAACCTTTTCGGAAAGAGAGAGACTTAATTCAGCGTCTCTTTTTCCAGGGGGCGAATTCGGCGCCCCTTCAAGTCCCAATGCAACCCGATCCGCGAAATGCGCAAGTTCGCGGACATTGCCGGGCCAATCATGGCCCATGAGATGATTACGCACGGCCGCGGTTATCTCCCACACTGGCTTGCCGAAGCGTTTGCACGCGCGTTCCAAGAAATGCGCAAAGAGGATCGGGATGTCCTCGCGCCGCTCGCGAAGAGGCGGAATATTGACCGTCACGACGTTCAGACGGAAATATAGATCTTCCCTGAAGTCACCGCGGGCGGCCGGATCGCTCAGATCGACCTTCGTCGCAGCCACGACACGAACATTGATGCTGCGGGTTTCGTTGGTTCCGAGTGGCGTGACCTGGCGGGTCTCGAGTACCCTTAGGAGTTTAATCTGGAGTGCAGGCGGCATGGACTCAATTTCGTCGAGGAATAGCGTGCCGCCATTCGCGTATTCGAGGCGACCGATCCTACGCCTGTGCGCACCGGTAAACGCGCCTGCTTCGTGGCCGAAAAGTTCGCTTTCGATGACACTTTCGGGCAGCGCCCCACAGTTCAAGGCCACGAACGGCTTGCTACTTCGTCTGCTCCAGCGGTGAAGCAGATCCGCGACCACCTCCTTACCCGTGCCGGTTTCACCCTCCACAAGGACGTCCACATCCGTATCGGCGATCTGGCGAATCGTTTCTCGCAGCCATGTCATACTCGGCGCGTTCCCTAGGAGAGGCATATCGCCCGCGGATCGGACGACCGCATCCCTGAGGCGCCTGTTTTCCAGGACTAGGTGCCGGTTTTCGGAAGCGCGATTCAGCGTCACCAAAAGTCGGTCGGTCTCATATGGCTTGGAGATGAAATCGTAAGCGCCGTCCTTGATGGCGGCAACGGCGAGTTCGACGTCGCCGTGCCCAGTGATAAGGACAAAAGGGATGTCCGTATCGATTGCTTTCACCCGGTCAAAGAGCTGAAGCCCGTTCATTCTGGGCATGCGGATGTCGCTGACGACGGGACCATTGAAGTTCTCGTCGATTCTGGCGAGTGCGGCCTCGGCGGAATTGACGACGATAGGGCTAAAGCCGGCAAGTTCCAGCATCTGCCCTGCAGCGGGCAGCAGATCCTCGTCGTCGTCAACGAAGATGACAGGCCCTTTTTCGCCACTCATTCGGCACGCCTCAATTCGATGGTGAAGGAAGTCCCCCTCTCGTGGCTGGTATCGAGCCGCAACGAGCCGCCGAGTTCGCGGGCGATTTCCTCTGAAATAAGCAGGCCAAGGCCGAGCCCCTTTTCCTTGCTTGTGGTGAACGGCATGAAGAGGCTCTTGCGAATTTCAGGGGCGAGGCCGGCACCGTTGTCTCGAACCGAAATGGTGACTGTTTCCTTATTCTGGGCAAGTGCTATCTCGATCCGCGGCCCCGGCAGGCCCTTCAGGGCATCGAGCGAATTCTGCAAGAGATTGACCAGGATTTGCTCCAGCCGAACGCAACTTGCCATCACCGTCGGAGACGGATCTGTCCGTTGCCGTTCGATCGTCACGCCGCATTCGCGGATGCGGCCCGAAAGGAGCGAAAGCGCCTCGTCGATCGCCTCCTCCGCCGATATTGGCCCCACGGAACCGGTTGCGCGGCGAGAGAACGACCGCAGCGTTTCGGTGATCGCCCCGATACGTCCCGTTATAGCGATGATCGATTTCAAATTCCCGGCGGTTTCTCGCGGCCTGTCGCCTTGGAGAAGACGTGAAGCATTTTCGGCATAGGTGCGAATTGCGTTCACCGGCTGGTTAATCTCGTGAGCAACTCCGGCTGCGATCTGTCCAAGAATTGAGAGGCGATTCGCCTGAGAGAGTTCTTCACATAACCGGCGCACCCTTGCCTCGGCATTCTCGCGCTCGGCTATCTGAGCTGCGAGCGCTTCGTTCGAGCGGCGGAGCTCTGCCGTACGCAAGTTGACGCGATGTTCCAGTTCCGCGTTCATGTGCGCAAGCGCGTCCTGCCGTTGTCGGATCGCCCGGCGCCGTCGAACAATAACGGAAACGGCAAATGCCACGAGCACGAGGCCAAGCAGTGCTGTCGCGCGGGCTGTCATCATCGCCGCGGAAATCTCTGCATCGGCAGGAATGAGCAGTGACAGCCGCCAACCTGGGACCACTTTGCCGAGATCCTGCGAAACCGTGACAAAGCCGGCTGCCTTGTCGGCGGTACTTGCGGTGACCAGGTTGCCGCCGCGGTGCGAAAGCGGAACGGGCTCGAAGGCCGCGCCAGGCAGCTGCAGACGATCGCGGGCGATTTTTGCCTCTTTTTTGGAAAGCGGAGAGAGAGCGCCAAAGCGCCATTGAGGCACGCTGGTCGAAAGGACGACGCCGCGCTCGTCGCTCGTGAAGACCACGAAACCGCTCTCGCGCCAGCTCGACTCCACAACGTCGAGCTCGACCTTCACCACGACGACACCGAGTGGCCCCTCCGGTCCATCGATCCGGCTCGACAAGAAGAGGCCGGGGCGCTTGCTAACGGTACCGAGTGCGTATTGCGTGGCCATGCCGCTCGCCATCGCTTCAACGAAGTAGTGACGGAAACGGTAATCGCGGCCGACAAAACTGGTGGGCTCGCCGGCATTGCTCGCAGCAACCGTCATTCCCTCACTGTTGATGACGTAGATGACTGAAGAGGCGGCGTCGCGCGCGATGGCTCGAAGCTTTTCATCCAGCGCAGCTTTCCCACCGGTGCCCGGACTGCGAAGCATCTCCTGGACCGCACCATCACGAGCCAAGACGCGCGGAATCAATCGCTGCTTCTCGACGTCTCCTTTCAAAGTGTCGGCTGCAAGTGGGCGCGCGGCAAGAGCACGGTCGCGTAGGTCTGACTCAGCTTTGGTGCCGGCAATACGGCCGGCTGCAAAAACAAAAAAACCGAGCCCCGGACCAAGAAGTGCAAACAAAACCACAAGCCAGAGAAACCTGCCGGTGCCCAATCTGCCAGGGAAGTTGAAAAGGGCCTTATGCAAGCCACCCTCGCTGATGCCGTCGTTTGCTACCGCGTTCTCCAGACTCAACCTTAGTGCCGGATTTCGCCAAATGGAACCACGGAGTGCGGAAATTCACACACATGCGTGGCGCAACCTCCCTGAAAACATCCGAAATTGCGCGATCCGCTCGGCCTCTCCGGTTGGCATATGTCTTGCGACGAACAGCGCAGCAGCGTTCGACCGGAACGCAGCGATCGGGAATAACCCGGGAGGAGAGGCACTGCCGAGATCCGGTCTGGGAGAGAGATTTATGTTGACCGCAAAGGGCCCCCACGCAAATGTCGCGCCTCGCAAGCCTTTCTATGCACGGCTTTACGTGCAGGTGATTGCCGCCATCGCCTTGGGTGTCGCGCTCGGCCATTTCAACCCCGAAATCGGCGAAAACATGAAGCCGCTTGGTGACGCCTTCATCAAGCTCGTCAAGATGATCATCGCACCGGTGATCTTTTTGACCGTCGCGACCGGCATCGCCGGCATGCACAGCCTTCAAAAGGTCGGCCGGGTAGCCAGCAAGGCGATGGTCTATTTCCTCACCTTCTCGACGCTGGCACTGATCGTCGGCCTCATCGTGTCCAATCTCGTTCAACCGGGCGCCGGCCTCAACATTGATCCGGCCTCGCTCGATATCCAAGCCGTCAATCCATATGCCGCAAAGGCCCACGAGCAGTCCGTGACGGGCTTTCTGATGAACATCATTCCGACCACGATTGTGGCCGCCTTTGCAGACGGCGACATCCTTCAGGTCCTTTTCTTCTCGGTCCTGTTTGGCATTGCGCTTGCGATGGTTGGAGAGATGGGCAAGCCGATCAGTTCCTTCCTCCAGGCGCTCACCGTGCCGATCTTTGCGCTCGTTGGCATCCTGATGAAGGCTGCCCCGATCGGCGCGTTCGGCGCCATGGCCTTCACAATCGGCAAGTACGGCATCGGCTCCGTCGTCAATCTCGCAATGCTGGTCGGGACGTTCTACCTCACGGCTTTTCTCTTCGTGTTTATCGTTCTCGGCGCGGTCTGCCGTTTCAATGGCTTCTCGATCGTTTCTCTCATCCGGTACATCAAGGAAGAGCTGCTATTGGTTCTTGGAACGTCCTCTTCGGAGGCCGCGCTGCCCACTCTCATGGAGAAGATGGAGAAGGCTGGCGCCAAGCGTTCAGTCGTGGGCCTGGTCATTCCGACGGGATATTCCTTCAATCTGGACGGCACCAACATCTATATGACGCTCGCGGCCCTCTTTATCGCCCAGGCGACGAATACGGATCTCTCGATCGGCGATCAGATCCTATTGCTACTCGTTGCTATGCTTTCCTCTAAGGGGGCGGCGGGGGTCACCGGCGCCGGATTCGTCACGCTGGCCGCTACTCTTTCTGCGGTGCCGTCCGTTCCGGTGGCTGGCATGGCATTGATCCTCGGTATCGACCGTTTCATGTCCGAGTGCCGGGCCCTTACGAACATCATCGGCAATGCCGTGGCAACGCTCGTGATCGCCCGTTGGGAAGGCGAACTGGATCAGGCGCAGTTGGAAGCCGCGTTTGCAGGGCATCATCTTGCCGAGACATTGGCCGGCCAGCCACCCGTCCCGCAGCCGCCAAGTGAGGCCGCCTCGTTGCGACCCGTCCCTTCGCCGGATCGGTCACCACCACAGCACGGGCGAGCCGCAGACACCAAGCGAGGACTCGCGGATTGATGAAAACAAACGCGGCGACAGCAGCCCAATCGCGCTTGCGCAAACAACGTTCATCACTATGCGGGTTTTTGCCTGGAGCGCTGTTCACCGGCGCCGTGTCGACCATAGAGATTCAAACGAATCGACCCCGGGAAATCCAGCACGAGGATCGGGCGGTCCTGGCCGGCTATTGACGCGAGCGGTAGAAATACTGTGGCGCCTCACTAGCCGTGGTCGAAAAGCAATCTGGCGAAGATCAACGCCGCTTCGCAACCAGCCTCCAATATGTCGATGAACAAACGGCGAGGCATGCATAAGCGAAGCATAGCCTTTGAAATAGACGTTTCGTCATGCCCCCTTAAAACCATCGCGTGGAGGCAGATGAAGCCGATGAGCTAATGTTGGTAGCAATAGAAACAATAATTTGACTTACAAGTAAGCTAATATGAGTTGAAATAACCTAAGAGAAGAAAGGATATTCGCACTTATACATTGGGTGCGCGAAATTGGCGGGGAGCTAAACATGAGCAAGTTGAGGGTGGACAATTGAGCCCTCATGTCGACTGGAGAGGATATGTCGGGAACAAAACTAAAAAGCGTGCTTTCGTCGTTTTCGCAGGTGCCTAGGGAACTAAAGCCTTTGCCCTCCGATCGCCATTCGCTGGACGATAGCTGCGTCCGGTTGAATACGAACGAGAATCCATTTCCGATGCCGGAAGTCGTAATGCAAAGTGCAATTGCCGCCCTTGAGCAGCAGTATCTATATCCAGAACACGACAACATCGGCTTGAGGGAAGCGGCGGCTGATGCCTACGGCCTCACCAAGGATCAAGTGATTGCCGGAAACGGATCCTCCGAGCTGCTGGGACTCATCTACAGGGCCTTCCTCGCCCCTGGCGACAGCGTGGCGATGCTATCGCCAGGCTTTTCGTTCAACCGCAAACTCGCCATGTTGCAGGGGGCTCAATTTCTTGAAATCGAATGCGGTCAATCTGATGTCCTGCCGCTAAAGGAATTGCTCTCTGGTCCCGCAGAAGGCGCCAAATTCATTCTTCTAGCTAATCCGAACAATCCAACTGGAACATTCGTTTCGGTGGCCGAGATCGAATGCCTCGCGGCGCAGTCGGATCGCCTGATTGTTCTGGATGAGGCCTATGTCGACTTCGCCCCGGATAATGGCCTGCGCCTTATCGATCATTATCCCAATATTCTGCTGCTACGGACATTTTCAAAAAGCTACGCCGCCGCCGGTATCCGTATCGGTTTTGGATTGGGGCACCCCGAAATCATTGGAAGGCTGCGCAACATCCAAAATGTTTTCAACATGAACGTGATCGGCCATGCGGTTGGCGTCAGCATCCTTGCGCATCGCGACGCCTATGAAGAGAACCACAGATACATCAAGCAGGAACGGGAGCGCGTGTCCTTCGCGCTCTCGCAAATGGGATTTTCCGTAACGCCTTCGCATGCAAATTTCTTGCTAGCCCGCGTGCCGCCAGGACAAGACGGTAGGTGGTGGCAGAAAACGTTGAAGCGGCGGAAAGTACTGGTCGCTGCTTTTTCCGAGTCATTTTTGAAAGAACACATAAGAGTAAGCATAGGCGCAAGAGAACAAATGGACATACTGCTGTCTGAGACGTCTGATATACTAAGAATACTAAAGCAGCAAGTATAACACATCTGCCTATAGAAATCATATTTATATCCCTGCGGACAGGGGTTGCTTCGCAAAAATATGTCGTTGCTCTGAGCGTTTCGAGCGTCGTTCGAAGCAAGGACCTTCCGCGTCAAAACTCCGGAGACAATAGAGTGAAAAACGTCTTGCCTTCGAAGCCGATCTTCGGAATCTTCGATCACTTGGATGAGGACGGTCGCGACATCGGCCTACAATACGCCGATCGTCTCAAGCTGGCGGAGGCCTGCGATCACCTCGGCTTTTATGCATATCATCTCGCAGAGCACCACTGCACCCCCCATGGGAGAGGTGCGTCGCCAAATCTCTTCTTATCGAGCGTCGCACAGCGCACCCGCCAACTGCGTGTGGGTCCGCTGGTGATGCTCCTTACCCTTTACCATCCGCTTCGGGCGTTCGAAGAGATCTGTATGCTCGACCAGTTGAGCGGTGGTAGGGTGGAGCTCGGTATAGGGCGAGGCTCTCTCTCAGCCGAATTGGGTTATTTTGGGATTGGCGCGGACGCAGTGCCAGGCCGCTATTCGGAAGCCAGCGAAATCGTAATCGCCGCCATGAAAGGCGGGAAGTTATCCTATCGGGGCCGCCACTTTGAGCTGAATAGCGTTCCCTTGACGCTTAGACCCCATCAGCGCCCGCGTCCTCCGACATGGGTCGCCGCCAATCGACCCGAATCGGCAGGTTGGGCTGCCGCGAATGGCGCAAATCTCGCGTGCGTGGGGCATAGCTCCTCCGTGCGCAAAGTTACCGACGCCTTCCGCGCCAAGCGGGAGGAAACCACTGACAAAGGTAATCCGTCGCCGTTGCTGGGATTGCTGCGCATGATCGTGATTGGGCGTTCTGACACGCATGCATATTCGATCGCGGCACCTGCTTATGAAACATGGCTCAAGAGCTTCAAGTTTCTTTACGACCTCAATGGCATTCCAACTCCACCAAACCTGCCGCTGACCTTCGAAGCGGCGATTGAAAGTGAACTGTGCATAACGGGAACGGCAGCGTTTGTGCGGGACGCTCTTCTTGGTCAGTTGGAAGTGGCTGGGGCCAACTATCTTCTTTGCCAGCTCGCGTTTGGGGATTTGCCATTGGAAGCGTCTCTGTACACTGCAGTGACGATTCATTCTGAAATCATGACCCGAATTGGCTGACCATGAATACGTGGCGTAGGGCGGCTCGAAGGAGTCGCCCGCGGCGTCTACCAGCAACCAGCCCGCTGCCAGACCATAGCCTTGCAGCGCGTGGCCGACGTGGGATTCCATCGCTATGCCTGCCTAGGTCGGACGCCGTTTCCGGACGATGGTTAGAACTGGTTTTCTGGGACGCGACACTTCACGGGACCACATTGCCCCACGTTCCCAGCCCCCTCGCTCAACGTCGCTGTTCACACGGACCGTTTGCCACTGCCCGTCTTGCAGGCGGCAATCCACTGCATCGCCGAGGTTGAATCTTCCAATATGGCGGCCCGTTTCGCAAAGCCGTAAAAGGCAGCGCGGGCTGCGCTTAAGGGCTTGTTCCCCTCATAAGCGTCAAAACATGCTTTAAAGGCAGTCTCGTGAATCAGGTCCCTGCGATCTTCGGGCCACTCATCGAGAAAATCGATGGCGTCCTCGAGGTCCGCAATCTCTTGCACGACATAGGCGGCACGCTTCACGAAAATCGGACTGCCGAAGGCCTGCGCCTTCATTTCGTTTCCTCCCGACCTGCTGAACAGCCGACTTGCCAAGCGGCGTCATCGAAACCCGCCGACCATTGCAGAATGTGTTGTCAGCCCGATGACGCTTCAAGAGAAAAGTCGGCAATTCATCCTCGGAAGGAAATGGATCGATCACCAGTCTACTGCCGCAAAATTGGCCACGTCGACAATGTCGATCGTTCTGGCCGCCGCCGATGAACGGTGAACCCAGTCACCCAACCCGGTCGTTCACCGCAACGCAGCGAAAGACAGCACGACATCGCCTGGCAGCGCGCCGATATGGGAAGCCGCAAGCTCAGGCTGAATTAATCCAGCCCAAGCCTTTTCTTCAGTTCCGTATTTTCCTTGCGCAGACGATCCGCAAGCAGGCTCTTCAGCCGCTTGTTTTCTTCCTCGAGCGCGACGAGATCCTTCAGCTCGTCGCTGTCCGCTGCAGGCGTCGCCGCTTTCTTCCAAAGATAATATGTCTGTTCCGAGATGCCGGCCTGCTTCACCGCGCTCTTGAGAGTGGCGCCGCCGCCGATCAACGTCTCGATCTGAGCGAGCTTCTGGCCGCGCTCCTTTACGGAGTAGACCTTGCGGCCTGTCCGTGCCGATGGCGGTGCTTCAGTGGTCGCGGATGTCGGCTTGGCGCCGTTCTTGCGGCCAGGCGCGCTCGGCTCAGCCTTTGGCTTCCTCGACCGCGGTGTTCTCGCCCTCGATTTTGACGTCTCCGCTTCGGCTGCCGGTTCGGTAGGAATTACTGCTGTTTCGGTTTCCAGGCGATTTGCCATGAAATTCTCCATTTGCGGTTTGTGCAAAGGTTCAGCATCAATGGCCACGACAGTAGAGTCAATAAGCTGACGATTTGGCAGTTGACTCTTCTGGAGTTCCTCTGAAGTTTCGCCCATCGCCGCGGCGATGTCGAAATCGCCCCAGATGGAACGGGCGGTCTTTTGATAACGGCGCTTCTGTTTGACTTCCACGGTGAATGGTCGCGTTTGCCGCCTCATAGTTCCTTCCTGATGAGAAACGAATAAAAGAATGAAGTCGCCGCTCGGAACTCCTGGCGCTTCATGGTTCGCGCGGAGCTTTATCCCAAAAGTCCCTCGACGAGCAAGTGACACCGGTCGCGCCAGTGTTTCGCAAGCGGGCCGAGCGCAGGCCTCCGCGCGAGGAGAAATGGCTGCAACGCTACGGGAGTGGATGCATTCGGCTCGGAAACGCTTGAGCGTCCGAAGCTGCAGGGCGGTGCAGTATCGGATCAAATGTCGCATCTTGCCTTCGGGGAACTCGGGAACTCTTCTTGAAATTGAAAAACTGCTGCATCTCGATTGTGTTCAGCGCGCATGAAGAACTCGCCAGCAGATGATAACGCCGGACCTCGCCAGCGGTTGAGCGTCTGCCCACAATTATCTGCCTGGGTTAGCAGGCGCGCTCACTGTGGCAGCTTGGCTTGGGCCGCGAGGCCGTGGTTGAGTGAGCTGAAGAGATCCAGCCTCGCGGTCGATTCCGAAGCTTCCCACAATGGCGAAGAGAACATCTCCACTCGTACCCTTTCAGCACAAGACATTCCGTTCTCTGTGGTCGGCGGCCCTTGTTTCGAATCTTGGGACGCTAGTTGAAGGTGTGGCGGCTGCGTGGCTGATGACGAGTATTGCCAGCTCCCATGGAATGGTGGCGCTCGTACAGGCATCGACCACCTTGCCCTACATGATCTTCTCGCTCGCAGCCGGAGCGCTTGCGGATAACTTTGACCGTCGCCGGATCATGCTAATGGCGCAACTGCTGATGGTTTGCGTATCAGCGTCCCTGGCGCTCTTGACCTACGCCGGGGAAATCACACCCTGGACCCTTTTGGGTCTCACGTTCCTGATCGGCTGTGGTTGGGCATTGCACGATCCGTCGTGGCAAGCCTCGATGGGAGATATCCTGCCTCGCGAAGACCTCCCAAGCGCAGTTGCGCTCAACGGCATGAGCTACAACCTCATGCGCAGCATCGGACCGGCGATTGGCGGCATAATCGTGGCGACCGCCGGGGCGGCCTTCGCGTTTCTCTTCAATGTATTTTGCTACGTCGCCCTGATCGCCGCGCTGTTACGCTGGAAAACTGTACCGGCGCGACGAGCGCTGCCGCGGGAGGCTTTCGGAAGCGCGATAGCGGCAGGATTCCGCTATGTGCTTCTGTCGCCAAACCTTCTCAAACTGATGTGCCGGAGTTTCATTTTCGGCCTCACCGCAGTCGTCATTTTGGCTCTCCTGCCGTTGGTTGTTCGCGAACAGGTTAAGGGCACTGCGGTCACCTACGGGGTCATGCTTGGCTTTTTCGGTTTGGGAGCGATCTGTGGCGCGCTCCTCATCGGACGCGCCCGCGAAATTCTCTCCAACGAATGGGTCGTTCGCGGTGCGTTTTTTACACTGGCGATCAGCTGCTTGCTTCTGTCGTGGAGCGAGCACGTTTGGCTTAGCTGCCTCCTCGTCATGCCAGCCGGTGCGGCATGGATCCAGTCATTCTCGCTGTTTAACGTCACAGTTCAGCTTTCGGCGCCTCGGTGGGTGGTGGGACGAGCCCTCTCTCTCTATCAGACGGCCGCATATGGCGGCATGGCAGCGGGAAGCTGGCTCTGGGGCCAGTTAGCGGATCTGCAAGGCGTTTCGGGAGCCTTGCTCATCGCAAGCTTGGTTCTTGTATTTGGCGGACTGCTCGGCGTTATTTTGCGTCTTCCGGATCTTGAAACGCTCAAACTCGATCCGACCAACACGTTCTGCGAGCCAACCCTGCGGCTTGACCTGCGACCACGAAGCGGTCCGATCATGATAATGGTCGATTATCGTATTCACCAGAAAGACGTTCCAGAATTTCTCAATGTGATGGCATCATGGCGGAAAGCCCGACTGCGAGATGGAGCCAGGCAATGGGCGCTGCTGCGTGACCTCGAAAAGCCCGAACTGTGGACCGAGTGTTATCATGTGCCAACTTGGGTCGAGTATGTTCGCCACAACAAGAGGCAGACCCAAGATGACGCCGAAATCGTTGCGCGCCTTGAGGCCCTGCACTGTGGCGACTGCCCGCCCAAAATTCACCACAAGATCGAACGGCAAACCGTGAGCGTACATGACGATATGCCGCTCCGGCCTCATTTGGACAGGACTTGAACGAAACCGCAAACCAATAACTTGGCTCAAGAGAAGGCGGCGTCGTCCGGAAGCCCGTTTGCTCAAAACTTGGGGCAGATCTTGGGCCAGCTGTGCGCCAAGCGCGTAGCGTTTGCATCTTCGCCCATGAGGCTAACGCCACGTCAGATTTCGGCGATCTATGCTACGACAATGAATAACCGATCCTCGTCGGGCTTCAGCCAGTCCATGACGCGTGCTTTTCTGAGACGCCGCGAGGCTTGGACAAAAGTCACGGGACCTATCGCGAGCCTTTTCGTGAAAATCAAAATGCTCGTCATGGGTGGTGGCGATCTCGGCATCGCACAGGCGCTCGATCTGCTTGTGCAAAGCCGGCGACGCGTCGGCTATCACCGCTCGGCAAAGCGCTTGCACGAATGCGCTGGCTCCTCGGAGCTTCGCGCCTCAGATCGGTAGTCCGCTGCTTCGGAGGTGTCGAGTTGCTCATCGGGCGTGTCGTCGAACGAGGCGTGGTTGAGCCTGTAGAGTTTGGAATAGAGACCGCCTCTGGCGATCAACTGGTCGTGCTTGCCGGTTTCGGCGACTTTGCCATTCTGGAGAACGATGAGACGGTCGGCGCCTCGGACCGTGACAAGGCGATGGGCGATGACGAGGCCCGTGCGGCCTTCGAGGAGCCTTACCAGTGCCTTTTGGATTAGCATTTCCGTGTAGCTGTCGATATTGGCCGTTGCCTCGTCGAGGACGAGGATCTTGGCATTTGCCACGAGAGCGCGCGCGAAGCTGATAAGCTGGCGTTGGCCCAGCGAGAGATTGCCACCGCGTTCACCTAGAGCGGCATCGTATGCACCAGGAAGGCGCACGATGAAGCTGTGCGCGCCGACCGCCATGGCGGCCTCGATTACCTCTTCGCGCGTGGCTTCAGCCTTGTGGTAGCGGATGTTTTCGAAAACCGTGCCGGTAAAAAGGAACGGCTCCTGCAGCACCATGGCGACCTGACGGCCAAGCGATTCCTGGGTGAGATCGCGCACATCATATCCGCCGACCAGCACTTGGCCCTCCTGGACATCATAGAAGCGGCGGACGAGGGCCACTGCGCTCGATTTACCTGAACCGGTCGGGCCGACCAGGGCGACGGTTTCGCCGGGATTGACCCGAAACGACACGTCCTTCAATACCGGATGCTTGGCATCATAGCCGAAAGTAACGTTCCTGAACTCGATCGAGCCGTCCATCTCGGGCGAAAGCACCCTGGCGTTCGGTTTGTCCTGGACCTCAACCTTGACGTCAAGCACGTCGGTCAGGCGCTTTCCCGACGCCATCGCGCGTTGCATAATCGAATATTGCAAGGTGAGCGAGCGGATCGGATCGAAGAAGCGTTGGATGTAGAAGAGGAAAGCGACCATCGCACCCACGTCAATGCGGTCGTTCATGACCATCGAGCCGCCGATGACGATGACGACAGCCATGGCAACGCCCATAAGGCTATCGACGATCGGCACCATGATCTGAGCGTATTTGGCGGCGGTCAGATGTGTCATGAGACTGGCGTGAGCCTTGTCATCGTAAAGAATTAAGTTGACCTGCTGGCGGTCCATCGACTGCACTGCCCGTACGCCGTGAATGGCTTCAGCCAGCGCGCCATTGGAAACCGAATTGGCCTCATTGGCGGCCATGAAGGCGTCCCGGGCGCGCGGCAGCCAGAAGATGCGCACGATGAGGAGAACCGGCAGCACTGAGAGCGTAAGGAGCCCCAAGCGAACGTCGAGCCACAGCATGACGAAGATGATGCCAAAGAGAAGAGTGATGTCGCCCAGCGAAAAGACTGACGTCTCAAGGAATTCCTGCATAGAATTAACGTCGCCCTGCAGACGCGACATCAGCCGTCCTACCTCTGTCTTGTCCATGAAAGAAAGCGCCACGTCCTGCAGATGGCCGAACGTGGCGCGGCGCATATCGAACAGAATATTCTGCGCCATTTTGTAGACCACGATCTCTTGCGTATAGCTGACGGCAAAATTGACCGAAATGGTGAGAAGGAAGGCGCAGGCGGCTGCAAGCAGGGCCGACCGATCGCCACTTTCCGGGTGCAGGCCGTGGTCGATCGCAAAGCGGATGGTCAGCGGGACGAGAAGCTGCGTGCCGGTCAGGATCAACATCGCAGCAACCGAGATGATCAGTTTTGTGCGGTAGGGCCGGACGAACACCCAAATGCGTCGTACGATATTCTTATCAAACGCCCGCCCGAATATTTCCTCTTCGATGTGGTGCGAGCCGACGACCGCATGCGGCGGACGCCGGTCGTGGTCGCGGGCGTCGTTGCGTTCCGTCTCGACTTGTCCGGTTTGGAGCATCAGCTCGCCCCCTCTTGTTCGGGCAGCATGTCATCAAGTGGGCGCACCTGGAGATCGTAAAGGGCCTTATAGCGTCCACCCTTCGCCAGAAGGTCTTCATGAGTGCCACGCTCGACAATCTCGCCGTTCTCGATAAACAGGATGTGGTCGGCATGCATGAGCGAACTCAGCCGGTGGCCGATGATGATGGTCACGCGATCCTTGGCAAAGAGTCGCATGGCGCGCCGAATGCGCTGCTCTGTGGCTGCATCGATCGCGGCAGTCGAGTCGTCGAAGATGATGACCGACGGGCGCATCATCATCGTGCGAGCGATCGCCAGGCGCTGACGCTGGCCGCCCGAAAGGGAAACGCCGCGCTCGCGCACCACCGTTTTGTAGCCGGCCGGCAGGTCGAGAATATAGTCGTGAAGCTGAGCTGACTCGCTCGCTCGCTCGATCCACTGTTCCTTGGCCCAGGGATCGCCATAGGCGATATTGTTTTCGATCGTCGTAGTGAAAAGGAATGCATCCTGCTGCACGACCGCGACCGCCCTGCGAAGCGTGGCGAGGGTGACCTCGCGGATATCCTGGCCGTCAAGCGTGATGACGCCGCCGGTGACGTCGTAAAAACGAGGGACCAGATGAGCCATCGTCGACTTGCCGGAGCCGGGCGGGCCGACAATAGCGATCGTTTCGCTCTTGCGGGCCGCGAAACTGATATTCTTCAGAAATGGGCGGTTCTCGGCGTCGGGATAGGCGAATGAAACATTGTCGAAGCGCAGGGTGCCCTCGCTGATTTCGAGCGGTTTAGCGTCTGCTGTGTCCTTGATCGCGATATCCAGATCGAGCAACCCGAATAGGCGCGAACCGCACGTCGAGGCGCGGGCGAAGCCGTCGACCATCAAGCCTATCTGGCGAACCGGCATCTGTAAGATGGTCATAAAGGTCAGGAACGTCGTAAGTTTGCCCACGCTGATTTCGCCCGCAATGACTTTGTTCCCGCCGATCCACAGGACCAGTCCCATCGCTAAAAAGAAGGAGAAATTCATCGCGGAAATGTTGCGCACGTAAATCTCAACACGTTCGTGCATGAGGCCAAGCGCACTCTTTGATGCGCGGTCGAACTTCAGCATCTCGTAGGCCTGCGCCGCAAAGGCGCGAACAACCCGGATGCCGCCGAAATTCTCTTCCATGACGCGGCTGAGGACCGAAAGCCGCTCCTGCAGGTCAAGCCAGGTGGCGCGCAGCTTGAGCTGGGTGATTGATGAGAGCCACCCGACGAAGGGCACGAAGCTCAGCGCGAGGAGGCCAAGAACCACGTTGGTGGAAATCAACATATAGGCGCCGATCCCGATCAACATGACGAGCAGGACGGCGCGAACCAGAGCGGTAGAAAGATACGTCCGCACGCCGTCCACATCGAGCATGCCGATCGTAATCAGATCGCCCGAGTGCGCCTGGTCATGAAAAGAAAAGCTGAGCCGCTGGATCTTCTCATAACAAGCTACCCGCAGTTCATACGCGACGTGATGTCCGACCGCTTCGGCAAAATAGTTCTGAGCCAGCGTGAAAAGGCCGCGCAGCACGCTGACGGCAAGCAGCACGAAAGCCGAGGTCCGCAGCGCCTCTTGCGCTGCCGCCGCGCTGGCACCCCCGCTGACGGCGGTCTGGGTCTGGTCGATGGCCTGGCCGAGGAGCTCGGGGATTAGCAATTGGAGCGATGCCGCGACGAGTGTCGAGCCGATAGCGACGGCGACCTGCCAAGAATGCCGCAAATTCATCCGGGTAAGGCGCGCTATCGTGCTCAAGCCCCGGTCCGAAGCGGCCGCCTTTACGTGCGCGAGCGAATTCCTGGGCTTCGTCACGCCGCGAATATCCTTACCGTTCGAGGGTGCATTCCAGATTGATCTTGGGGGGCCTTGAGCTGGATGACTCTCCCGTCAAATGAACCCTGATATGCAAAGCTGGCCACCCTGCTAGACGCCTGTCCCAACCAGTTGAGCCGCGGCTTCGCCTGCCGGCATGTCTATGACCGTGATTGCGTTTGCTGCAAGGAAGCGGCGTTCGTTTTTGGTCAGCGTTGCCGAATCCATAGCCGCGAAGTGCGGGCCGCTTGAGCGCTTGATGACCTGTCTGGCGTAGGTGCGCAGCATCTGGTCGTCGAACCGGCAGCCGAAGAAGAAGAAGCCGCGCTTGGTGCGCCGTTCCTTCACGGCTCGAGGGATCGGAGTCTGGATATCGATTTCGGTTAGGGCCTCGACGTAATCCGAATCTGCGATAAGGAAGTTTGCCGCCGGCTTGACGCTGCCGTGCGGCGTATAGAGGACCGTCGTTGCCGCCGAGTCTGGTTGGAGTTCCGTTCCAGACAAATCGTACGGTTTCGTCCAAACGTCGCCAATTGCGTGCGCCCGCGTGACGCCTTGAATTTCGACGACATCAGTGCGGCCGGTGTCTATGAGGGCCGCGCGCATGGCGCCGTCGTACCAGGTATCGACGATCAGCGAGAGGGGAAGTGTCGCGAGCCAGGCATGGAAAACGGTCGGCGCCACCGGCCCTGCGAATATCTCAGCCATCCAGGCTTGGAGCGTCCGCCGATGCCGGCGCTGCTCGATGAATTGAGCGACCGACCACATATTGGTGCGAATCTTGGAAGGAGCGGGCGCCCGCGCGTTGAATGCGGCGGCAACGGCTTGCGGCGTGTGCGGTACCGGTGGTTCCCCGTACCTAAGCCGAAGCAAGTCGGGACCCAGATACGGGATGATCTCATCGGCGCAGAGAGCCTTCTTCAGCAGGTTAAGCTGCTTTGCGGCATGACTGTCCCGATTGATCACAAGATGGCCCAAGGCCAGAATCTTATTCATGCTCGTTTCCCGTTGACGCTCTCCGGTTGCCGACCTGCGGCATCAATCCTCGTCGGAAATCTTTCTTGCCTCGACGGTGATTGGCAAAGGTGTATCTCGCGGAAGGTCGGGCAGAACGAGCCGCCAGCCGTTCCTGAGCGTTATAGACCCTCCCCATAGCTCTTCATTCTCGACGCCGATGATCGGCTCTTCGAGATCCTTCTTGGGCACATACGCCGATAGGCCGGCGTCGGTCTTGCGGATCATAACCTTCATCGGGCTGTTCCCTTGTTAGTGACCACAAGTGATTTCGGCATAAGGATCCTCGGATTTGTCGAGGCTGATCAGTTCGTGGGCGCGCATGCCAACGACGGTGCCGCGATCGAACCATTCGACCGCATAGATGTAGAATTGCTGGAGAAAGGTGCCGATGTCGCGCACATAGCCTTCATCGCCCTTCCGCACGAGGTTTGCGCCTATCTCCCTACCGGGATAGGTGCCGTCATTTTTTATGTGGCGTGTGGCACGGACCCGCTCGCCCGGCATAAATCGTGGAGGCTTGCGGATCTCGACCTCCTGTTCGCGTCCGAGGCCCATGCCTTTCCTTCCTTTCTCGCGGCTGCAGTTCGTTAACAAAGGAGGTCATGGCGTGCTCCGGAAGCGACCCCGACCGTGCCGCTAACCCGATTGGAGGTTAGGCGGGAATGCAGGTCCCCGGCACCGGGCATACCGAGGCGCATTGCTGGGTATCGAAGGCCTCCTTGCATTCGGTGCACTGCTTCGGATCGATCACGTAGGTCTCGCCCTTGAATTTGATCGCATTCGATGGACATTCGAACTCGCAGGCACCGCATTGCGTGCATTGCGAGGCGATGATCTTGAAGGCCATTTCTCAACTCCTGATTCGGTTGGGACGAGACGCTCAAGCCGTCGCCGCCAGTGGTTCGCTCCCAAACTCGGAGGCGTAAAGCGCGCTGATAGCGGTCTCGATGTAGTCGTAGCCATAAGCATCCACTGCCCGGATTCCAGCTTCCGCGAGCTGATCCTTGGGGCAATCTCCGATCTTGACGCACAGCACGATGTCGACACCTTTGAGCGCAGCTATGACGCCTTCGAGGGTGGCGTCCGCGCCTCGGCCGCCGAGGCAATACTGCTCGACCTTGCGATGCCCGATGAAGCTGATCCCCCTCTGGGAGGCCTCATAAACCTGGAATTCCGTCGTATGGCCGAAATGCTCGTTGATCCGGCCGCCGCCCTTGGTCGCCACAGCGATGTGGAGCGATTTGCTGGAACCTGTTGCCTTGACCGTCGCGACCGCTTGGCTTTTGGCCGCCACGTGATCGCCGCGCTCGCGCGCGACCACCTCCCGATAGGCCTTGCGTTTGCTGGCGTCGTAGGTGATGTCGTCCGAAATCTGGTCGATCGTGAACTCCTGGCCACGGTCCTCGCCAAGCAGGCCGACAGCGTCGGCCCGGCACTGCCGGCAATGGCGCATCAGCTTGACGCCACCTTCAAGGCGATCCTGAAGCGTCTTCAGTTCCAACGCCGTTGGGCCGCGCTGCCCGGTCAGGCCGAAATGCGTACCGTGCGCCGGGTCGGAAATCAGTGGCATGACATTGTGCAGGAACGCGCCGCGCTCCTTTACCCATTTGTTGACCTCGATCAGGTGTTCGCCGTTGACGCCGGGGATCATCACCGAATTGATCTTGGTGAGGATGCCGCGCGCGGTCAGCATCTCCAGGCCCAACATCTGCCGCTTGTGCAGGATCCTGGCAGCGTCGATGCCGGTATAGCGGCGATGGTTGTAAAAGATCCAAGGATAGATCTTTGCGCCGATTTCGGGGTCGACCATGTTGATGGTGATTGTCACATGATCGACATTCATGTCAGCAAGCTCGGCTACACGATCCGGCAACGCGAGACCGTTGGTGGAGATGCACAGCTTGATGTCGCGGATTTCCCTGGCAACGCGTTCGAAAGTTGCCTTTGTCTTCTTCCAGTCGTAACAAGCGTCGCCCGGTCCGGCGATCCCGAGCACGGAAAGCTGGGGCACTTCGTTGGCGACCGCGATCACCTTGCGTCGCGCCTGGTCTGGGGTCAGCTTTTCCGAGACGACCCCGGGCCGGCTTTCATTGGCACAGTCATATTTGCGATTGCAGTAGTTGCACTGGATGTTGCAGGCTGGCGCGACTGCCACATGCATGCGCGCGAAATAATGGTGCGCCTCTTCGGAATAGCATGGATGGTCCTTGATCTTCTCCCAGACCGCGGAGTCCATCTCGTCCGGCTTTGCGGACGAGCCGCAGGATGAAGATGCGCAGCCGGCGGATTTCGCGATCGTCAGCAACTTGTCGAAGGATTTGGTGCTGACCAAACTCTCAAGCGAAATCGTCGGTAAAGACATGAACGGCTCCGTTCCTGGGGTGGACGTTGCAGTTCAAAGCGCAAAAGTTGTGCCAGCTCAAAAAGGGGTTTTAGTTCAATATGTTGGCTTTCATGCGCGATTCCACCTGTTCGTTACGTCACATTTTTGTCGGACTTGCGACTTGAACAGGTCGGCTCGCTCGGCATCGGCCGGGTTCCAGCGATGCTCGTCGAGCGCCACCTCATGGTCGCCGAGATTGGGCGCGGTCTTCCCAAGCAGATAGTGCCTTGAAGCGGCCGGTGTGCCGGAAGCTCGGCCGGATGCGGTAGAGCCAGGAACGCTTTTGGTGCCACGCGCCGCGGTGAAGGGCGAGCCCGAAAGCTGCTCGGCATAGAGGCCGTAGGCCGGCCGCTGCGGCGAGTTGCGCCCCTGGGGCAGCGAGCCGGGCAGATGGGTATTCGGCTTGCGCAGGAGCGGATTTGCGAGCTCGTCGAAGGCATGCCCGATCTCGAAGAGATCATGGAGGCTGCTTGCCGCCCGGCGGTAGTGCGCGCCGAATTGGCTCGCCTGCACAAAAAGTGCTCACGATAACCAGGAATAACGCGACCTGCCGGTGCTTGATGACGGTTCTCGGTGTTGGCGACGTGGTGGCGCTCGCCTATGCCGCGACGATCGACATTCTGCAGCGCTTCAGAAGCTCCAAGGCGGTGGGGCCTATCCTGGGACTGACGCCGAAGCTCGACGAGTCCGGTGCGGGAAAGGCATGATGCGGACCTTCATCTATGAGCCTGCAAACGCTGATGACTCGCGTAACGAAATGGTCGTGATACAAGGACACGCTTTCTGCCGAAATGGAGAAAGGCGCACCCGAATATGCCACAAAGGGAGGGCGCGGTCCCAGGCATTTCGTCAGCGTCCGGCAGTGCCACGATGATGCTTTTGCACTCACTGCGTCGCAAGCCACTCAGTCCCTGCAGGCATGGTGTCCCGCCGATTAGGGTAATCTGAAGCCCAGTTCTCCGTCGCAGCGGTATTAGAACGCCCTGCCGATCTCGCCGAGGACAGCTTCCAATATCGCTTTACTAACTCGAAAGCGGTCTGCTCATTCGGATTGATGACGGAGACGGCGGACTCATTGGAAGGCGTCAATTTATGCATCTTTCATGCAAAATTGCTTTGGCCGAAAAATATATCGTTATATCAAGTGTTTGCCGTTGCGATTTATGCAGGAGGCCTACGGTCCAACGTGTGCGCCTCCGCCGGGTTTCACCCTGTGATATTTTTCGACAAGGTCAGGCGCAACACCGTATGCGACGCAGTTCAACTCATTGATAGCCGCGATGATGTCCGCGAAGGACTGAACTATGACATCCAGGTCTTCTCCCTCGAGCTCCCTGAATGCGGCTCTCGCGAAATCGCTTGGCATCAAATCGGGACTGGCGACTGCCTGGCTGAGATACTCCGCGACGGCGTCGTCAAGGCGCCGTCGCATTCTGATCTCCACTGAGCGGGGCACTCTCTTGGTGGTGGTTGCCACAAGGTAGGACGGCGCTGTGATTGCATAGCCTTCGGCGATCGCTTTACCGAGGTGGCTTGTATCAGCCAGTTCGTACCATGTCGTCATGCCGATCCCGTAAGCGGCTCTACCCACTCCGATGAAGGAGATGGGAGGCAGTCCTGCTTTCAGTAGCGGGATGTTGCTGAGCAGTCGCCCGGTCCTCTTGTTGCCATCGATGAAGGGCTGCAGGTAAGCGATGCCTGCAAGCAAAGCGAAGGAGGCCTCGAACGGGTCTTTCGCTGTGGACGCCTTCCAGCAGAGCTCCGAAAGTCCCATTGATAACTCGGTGTGGTCGGACGACGGAACATATGAACTGGTCGTGATGCTAACCGGGTCCCGTCGAACCGCGCCGAGATTGTTCTGCCTGACCAGAGTGCGCATGAGCATCGCGTGCAGTCTCATCACCGTCTCCGGAGCGATCTCCACTGTCGCAATGTTGTCGATAACCCAGCCAATCGCCTGCTTGTGGTTCAAGATCATTTGGACTTCGATTTCAGACTTTCCCCCCGCGACCTCCGCGTATTTGATGAGCGCCTCGGTCTCAGGCAGGGAATAAGTATTTCCTTCAAGCGCCGAAGAAGCCCAGGACATCTCGATCAAGAATCTTTCGGCAATTTCACGCGTGTAGGTGGAAGGGTCGAGCTCTAGGCTACCCTTTCCGACGGACTCGGACATGAGCGCATGCGAAGCAGGATCAAGCCAGGGTGCAACGTTAGGGTCGTAGGATCCAAAGCGGTCTGGATCGTATTTGACCTGGGGTCGAAGGTGGCCTGGAATCGCAAACCACTTCGCTTCCGCCGTTAGGCTGAACGACGCATCTCTCGTGGTTCCAGACTTCTCGACAAGCCCGGCTGCGCCGAGTTTGGCAAGAGCTCTTGAAACCGAAGACTGACTGGATGGGGCAAGCTCTAACAACTGGATTATCTTGGCCTGCGAGAGCCCGTTACCGCCACGCCGAACGAGGGTCTCATAGATGTTCTTTTCCAGGCCCTGGAGTTCCGGGACGCGAAGTACGGGATGCATAATGGCGCCGCCTTTATCGTTTCATCCAATAAATGCATAAAATCTGCATAATTGCAAGCATCTGTCCTAGAAGGGCGCGGAATGCATAAATTGGTACCGCAAGCAACTGATAATAAACGACTTTCGAGTATTGGATTGCCAGCATAAAAGCTGCATGCGAGCACGGGAAATCGCATCTCTCGTGCGTACACCTCAGCTCCAGGGACAGAAGGCGATGGTCTAGTACCGTCAACGAACGTCGGCGAGGAGCTGCAAGCGGCCCTGCGCGGTCTCGGGCTTGAAGTGCCGCTCTATCATTCCAAACTTGGGGACGCATGGGAACGGCAGGAGCTCGTCAAGCGGTTCCTTACGCAAAGCAGACCGACCGTGGACCATCATCTGCACCAATGCCTTTGGTATGGGGCTCGACGTGCCGAACGTCCGCCTCGTGATCCGTTGGCAGCAGTCGGTGTCGGTTGAGCACCAGCTACATGAATTCGGCCGCGCCGGACGGGATGGGGTGGCGGTCATGTTCCACAACGGTTCGAGCGTGGGCCGCGACATCTCAAGGCTGCGTTTCATGGCCGAGAAACAGTGAAGGCTGCACAGGTCTCTGCGCTCGATCCGAAGCAAATGCTGGAGCAGCGGTATCATCAAATTGATGAGATCAACGAGCTGATGAGAACCCAGTCCTGCATACAGGAGCTGGTCGAAAGGTTCCTCGGGCAGAGCAAGCCCTCCGTAGACCAGATGATCTGCACCAATGCCTTTGGCATGGGCTCGACGTGCCGAACGTCCGCCTCGTAATCCATTGGCAGCAGTCGGCATCGGTCGAAAACCAGCTGCAGGAATTCGGCCGCGCGGGAAGGGACGGGAAGCCTTCCGTGGTTCGAGCGTCGGCCGCGATATCTCAAGGCTGCGTTTCATGGCGGAGAAAACGGTGGAGACAGCACAGGTACTCGCGCTCGACCGGGAGCAGATGCTGGAGCAGCGCCATCATCATTTGATCAGGTCAGCGAGCTAATGAGGACCCGGTCCTGCATGCGCACCGCGATCTCGGAATATTTTCAGGGGCCGAAGATCGCCCGGCGCCCAAGCCTTTCGGTCAGGGTTCTGGATTGGGCGTTCAGCAGCCGGGGTAAGGCTCGACGCTTTCGGGCCTGCTGCGACCATTGCAACCAAGCAGAGATCAAACGCCGTGGAATGTCGGGGTACGTCGCCCGCGTCATTGCTGGCTAGGTTTACGGAGCCGATGCGGGATCTGCAATTTTGGTGGGGTGAGGCGTTCTGCGGCCGAACAATTCAGAAAGGAAAAGAGATTCGCCATGATGAGCTCGCCGCACACTTGGTCATAGATGCACCTTCACTCCGGAGAGAGTCACGTCCCCTCTGAGGATAGGAGTCTGGCGTTCCAAGCAGCTGGATTCCGTGTGCCTTACGGTCGCAGCCGGTCTAACGTACTCGCGTCGGCCATACCGTTCGCACGTCAGTTCAGCCGGCCATTGTCCCTTGGCTAAAAAGCAACGGTTTGCTCCGGCGGCTCTCAGATTCTGCTCAGCTCTCATAGCGCGTCAGTTTGTTGTCAGGTCAGCCAAGCTACGTTCCGCCTCAAGCGAGCAATGGTTGTTAGGTGATGTTGAAGGTGATTGCGACCTCCCGACCGCGAGCGAAAGGTATTCGAGCGTCGGCCCGGCCAAGGGCCTGCTCGATTTACCGATCGGACAAGGTGCTTTCTTCAGAGCTCCCGGGTTCGGTGCCCTAGGCGCGCTTTGGGGTTCCTGAGCGACGACCATGTTGGCTCGCCTGTCGTTGCTCCACACACTTTAGGCGATGCGTTGTTGCCTGGATCGGAGACGAAACATGACCAACATCGGCCGGACGGGAAGATCGCGCATCGGAGGCACTCCAGCCGGTGGCGCCCCGGACGGCAGGTCCCGCGCCGCATCAGGTCACGCCGCGGCAGAAGGTGGAAACGCGTTCAACTCGATTGTCGAGCGGACGCACCGCGAGCCGCAGGCTAGCGAAGCTGCCTCCAGCCGCGTCGCAGGCCGCGGTGATGATACCCCGCAGGACCGGTCCGCGCGCGTCCCCGTTGGTCAACCACGACTTTTCGCTTCCGCATTGCGCGGAACGGGCATGGCGCGGCGCCGTTTTCCTTTGGCGCCAGAAGGTGAAGCAAGCCAGGAAGAAAGCGCTTTGCGTTCTGACGGTGAGCCGGGAGGCGGTGATCATGCAAGCGAAAGTTCTTACGCTCCGGTCCTGTCGCATCGACAAACCACGTCCGAAAGGAACGCAGGGCCAGGAGAGCGACGTGCCGACGATGGCGTAGAAACCAACATCCGTCTTGGAAGCGAGCAGCGGTCTCATGGGCAAGGACGGCAAGCGATTGCTTCGCGTTCCGATGCCGGATCGCGGCGCAGAGATGGCGTCACCGAAAGCTCACACACCTCCGCCCCGTCGCATGGTCGAAACCCATCCGGCGTGGAGGCCAGGCCGCCACGCCGTGACGATGGAGGCGCGCGCGATAGCCGTTCCGGCTCACGGCGGCAACCGGGCCCTTCGGGTTCCGATGCCGGATCGTGGCGCAGAGATGGCGTCACCGAAAGCTCACACACCTCCGCCTCCTCGCTTGGAAAAACTCCATCCGGCATGGAGGCCAGGCCGCCACGCAGCGACGATGGGAGCGCGCGCGGTAGCCGCCGCATAGGTTCTCAACGGCCTGAAGGGTCGCGGCAGCAATCAGGTGCTTTGCGGGCCGAGGGCGGACCCTCGCGCCAGGCGCAGCGGTCCGAACTTTCCCACGGAGGCGGGCTACCGCCGCATAGACAAACTGCCGATTTGCAAGCGGGACGGCATTCCGAAGCAGCCCGGCAGCGCGTCTCTCGCGCAATGTCGAGTAATCTGTTCAACAATGCCCTCGATGACATTGGTCGAGCTCGGGACATCGTTCAGTTCTCCTGTGCGGTGGTGCGCCACAGCGGCATGCTGCGGGACCAGGAAGAGCAGGCAGCATTCCTGCAAGGAGCCGCTGTCCAATTCACCCGTCACTTTCTGCCAAACTGGGAACAGGACATCCGTGAAGGAGAATCGTTTGGATATGCGACCGTATCCAACGCAGTCAGCCGCGAACTCGGAGGTCAGCCGGGCATGCAGGCCTGCAGGGCCATGGCAGCCAAGGTATCGAGCTCTACCAGCGCCCTCGACGATGTAGATGCTCGCGCGTTGCCGCTCTTGGCATTGTCGTTCGGCCGATATCCCCAACTGGCGGAATGCCGCGACGGCACGGTCAGGATCGGCGAATTCTGCAGCGACAACCCAGCAGTGCTTCGCCAGCTCGACGCTCGAAACCTCTCGCTGCTGGTGAACGGCTTCAGCAAGTGGCCTGACCAGCCAGGGTGTGGCGACGGCACTTTCGCAGTTGCTGGTGAGGTTCTTCGCCGCGCTGAGACGGAGGGATTTTCCAAATTCAATCCGCAGAACCTGACCAATCTGGTCAATGGCTTCAGCAAATGGCCGAAACAAGCGGAGTGTCGGGACGCCACCAGCGCTATCGGCACCGAGGTGACGTACCTCGCGGACCGAGCCAATCGGCTTTCCGATTTCGAACCGCAGGGCCTGGCGAACCTGGTGAACGGTTTCAGCAAATGGCCGAGCCAGGCGAAGTGTCGGAAAGCCACTAGCGCTATCGGCACCGAGGTGACGCGCCTTGCAGGCCGAGCCAAGCGGCTCTCCGATTTTAGCCCGCAGGGCCTGTCGAACCTGGTCAATGGCTTCGGCAAGTACCCGGAAGAACAGGATTTGCGCCAAGCTGTGGCGGATATCGCCGCCGAGATCGTTGGCCGCGCCGGCAAGCTCAATAGATTTCCACATCAAGAGTTGGCCAATCTGGTGAACGGGTTCGGCAAATGGCCCGAAGAATTCGACATGCGCCATGCTACCGTTGCCATCGCCGGCGAGATCGTTGCGCGTGCCAAAGAGCTCGGCGGATTCGCTGATCAACATCTGGCGAACCTGGCGAACGGTTTCAGCAAGTGGCCCGAACAGACGCGCGAGGCGACGGTTTCCATTGCGGGCGAGGTCGTTACCCGAGCCGGCGAGCTCAACAGATTTGGGTATCAAGAGTTGGCCAACCTGGTGAACGGTTTCAGCAAGTGGCCTGACCAGCAGAAGACGAGCGAGGCGACCATTGCCATCGCCGGCGAGGTCGTTGCCCGAGCCGGAAAGCTCAAGGGATTTGCGAATCAAGAGTTGGCCAATCTGGTGAACGGTTTCAGCAAGTGGCCGGAACAGGCAAGCACTCGCGAGGCGATGATCGCCATCGCCTCTGAGGTCAGTCGCGCCGCCAACCGATTGCGCGGTTTTCCTGGTCAGGAGCTGGCCTATCTGATCAATGGCTTCAGCAAGTGGCCGCAAGAGCCAGGCATGCGCCAGGTGGCGGTCGCCATCGCCGGGGAGATCGCCTCCCGTGCCGACAAAATCAAGGGATTTACCCATCAGCAGCTGGCCATACTGGTGAACGGTTTCAGCAAGTGGCCGCAGGAGGAGCGAAATCGGCAGGCCACGGCCGCCATCGGCGGGGAGGTCCTTCGCCGCGCCGATCACCCAAATGTCGGGCTCTCCGACTTTGCTCCGCTGAGCCTGGCCAATTTGGTGAATGGCTTCAGCAAATGGCCGCAAGAGCCAGGCATGCGCCAGGCTGCAGTTGCCATGGCTGGGGAGATCGCCTCCCGTGCCGACAAAATCAAGGGATTTACCCATCAGCAGCTGGCCATACTGGTGAACGGTTTCAGCAAGTGGCCGCAAGAGGAGCGCAATCGGCAGGCCACGGTCGCCATTGGCGAGGAGGTCCTTCGCCGCGCCGATCGCCCGGATGTCGGGCTCTCCGATTTTACTGCTCAAGGCTTGGCGATCCTGGTGAACGGCTTCGGCAAGTGGACGCAAGAGCCGGTGTGCTATCAGGCTCTGGTG